>JAKQNL010000065.1 GCA_029565815.1 Spirochaetota bacterium
TTCCGAGTATCAGTTGCACAAGTTGCTCCTTGTTTGCGGCAGTGCGTTAGTCAGTGCGCTCAGGTAGTTCTTAATATGCTTATAAGTGACTGTATTGATCGCATAGTGCGTCCATTTCCCGACCTTGCGCGAACATACTAGGTCACACGAGCATAATATCTTCATATGGTGGGACAGCGTTGACTGGTTTATGTGCATGCTTTCCAGGAGGGTGCATGCGCATTGCTCGCCCGAGCCTAAAAGCTCCAAAACAAGCAGTCTGTTTGGGTCGGAGAGCGCCTTAAAGATTTCTGCATAGTCTGTTTGGCTGTCTGTGCTCATATTTATACCCATCGATATGTATGGTATTGTTTATATTGATGCTTGTCAATGTGTTTATCTAATGAGCATGTGTTTTTTCTTTTAGTTTTTGAGCAGCGAATGACTTCGAATCGCTAGACATTATTTTACTAAAGGTATAGCATGGTCATCGATGTGAATAGTTTCTGACAATTGGGCTGTTCATGTAGGCTGTTGTATCATAATAGCTGAGCGATCGCTCGCGTTTGTCCGGATACTGTGCACACTCTATCAATAGCATCGGATAGTTGAAGGGTTCTGAATTCGCTAGAGTTTTGAGACGCTTCAAGTATCATACGAACAGGTAGTGTCAGCATCATGAAAGACGTTGTCGAGAAGGTTCTCGGCGCGGAACGCGAAGCCAGGGAACGGATAGAACAAACCACATCACAGGCGGCGGCCATACGTCAGGACGCGGATCAGAAAGCTGACCGCGTGATTTACGAGGCGCGCGATAGGGCTTCCGCGCTGTTGCGAGAGCGAGTCGATACTGCCCGGGCACATGCCCAGCACTCTTTGGAAGCCGGAAAGCTCGAAGCGGAAGCGCAGGCTGCAGTATGGTATGCATCGCGGGAAGCCTTGATAGACGCGCTTGCCGACAAGGCATTGAGCGCGGTTGCCCTAACCAAGCTGGGCGGAACATAGCACAATGCCTACCCGACTAGCCACCTATTCATACCTGAACGCAAAACTGAAAACGCGCTTGAGTGCGCTTCTGAGTGCGGACCGGATTGGAGAGATGGCTCGGGCCAAGTCTTTGCCGGAGGCGATGCTTGCGCTTCGGGGCACGCGTTTTGAGCGGCTGGAATCTGTGTTTGCTAGCACCGGGGATTTGCGCGCGTGCGAGGCTGCCTTGTCTGCGGACGAAGCCCGCCTGTTCCTGGAGCTGACTCGCTGGGTTGCCGAACCGGTTCGATCGTTTTTCCTTGCGCTCACCCTGCGCTTTGAGGTTGACCGGCTGAAGGATATCCTTCGTGTATGGCTGGACGGGGTGGCTCGCGGAGGCGATATGGCCGGTCATGCGGCCTACCTGGAGCGCGAGCCTTTGGTGAACGTGCTGGACACGGATGCCATGCTGGTGGCCGCCGACGCCAGCCAAGTGGCGGCTGTCGTATCAAAGACTCCGTATGGAGCCTTGCTTGCCTCTGAACTCCCTTCAGCCGTTGAACGCGGCAATCTATTCGAGCTGGAACTTTCCCTGGACAATTTCTATTTTTCCTCCGCGTACGCAGCAGCGGCAAAGCTATCGTTGCATGACCGGGCGATAGCCAGGCGAGCTTTAGATATGGATGCTGATGCCCAGAACGCCGATAGGCTGAACCGTTTTGTTGTGTGGTATGGCATGGATGCGACGGAGGCGGCAAGGTATCTGCTTTCGTTCGGAAGCGCATCCGGTTCGTTGTCTTCACGTGTTGCGTCAATGGCGGGCGGTGCTGCCGAGGGCAAGTCGGGCGGGGAGCTTTTGCGTGCTGCCTTCCGGTCCATGGCTTTGACTGAAGCTCGCCGGCTTTTGGGCGGCTATCCGTTTTCGGTCGGGATTCCGCTTGCATACGGTACGCTTCGGAGGGAGGAAACCCGCGTGGTTACCGCCATTTTAAATGCCAAATATTACGGTCTATCGGAAGAAAGGATACGGGAAGCGCTATGATGTTCACCACTTCCATGAAGCTGATGGCCGCAGTGGTGTTGCGCCGGGACGCGGACGCCGTTGCTGAGCGTTTATTACGCCTTGGGGTAATGGACGCGGTTTCCGTGAGGGATCTGTCCGGCGAATGGGATGTAGCCGTGAGCGCTCCGGAACCGCGACCCAGAAACGAGCGGGTGACGGAGCTGCGAAAACGCGTAGAATCATTTTTCGCGATGGCTAATCCGCCCTTGCCACTTCCAGATTTTGCGCCTGCGCATGAAGCCGCTTCGGATGCTGCGGGCGCGGGTGGCTCGAATACCGTGGCGGACAGTGCGGTAATCAATCTTGAAAGCACCGAAAAAACGCTCAACGAGCTTACTCGGTCCATGGCAGATATCCGCGACCGGCAAAAAGCTATCCAGGACGAACTGCTAAAACTGAAGGATATGCGGATGCAGGTAAGCGCCATGGGCGATCTTGATGCGCTTGCATCCGGCGCTCTTGGTTCCAAGACAGCCGGCACATCCTCCATTCTGGACCTAATGCGCGGCACGATGCCGCTCAGCGGGGCTGATGGCTTGGACCGGGTGCTTGCCGGTATTCCTTCCATTGTCCTGCGCGGCGAATCGGGACAGGGTTCCAGGATAGGGATACTCCTCATAGTGATGAAGCGCGATTCGGCCCGCGTGCTGGACGCGATACGGCGGGAAGGCTGGGAAAACGCGCCGGACAGCCAGCTTGGTCGCGACAAGGCATCGGTGATGCGCGAGCTGGATGAAAAAGAACGCGTGCTAGCCGAAGAGCGGGACAGGCGGGCCTCGGAACTCAAGCACGTACTGGCTTCCCGATATGCAGATCTATCGAGTGCATGGCGCGCGCTCAGAACCGATGAGCTTACAGAACGCATCCGGTCTTCGTTCTCGTCCACGGAACGGACGGTGCTGGTGTCCGGATGGATACCCGACTCGAGCCGGCTGGCCGTGGAGAGCGAGCTGCGAGCGGCCACGAACGGCAAGCTGTACTTGGAGTGGCTGTCTCCGGGCAGCGGCGACGCGAAAAAACTGGACACGCCGGTTGCACTGTCCAACCCCAAGGTGCTTAAGCCCTTCCAGGATTTGGTTGGAAATTACGGGGTGCCGGAATATGGCACTATAGACCCGACGCCGTTTGTGGCAATTTCCTATCTGTGCATGTTTGGCCTGATGTTCGGCGACGCAGGCCATGGGCTTGTTATCGCTATCATTGGCATTCTGGGTATCGCCCGAGCCAGAAAGAAGGGCGCAAAGGACGGGCTGTTCCGCCTTATCGCCTACTGCGGCGGGGCGGCCATCGTAAGCGGCCTGTTGTTCGGCTCCGTGTTCGGCCATGAGTTGTTGCCGCCGTTATGGTTTAATTACCACGGCGCGGTTACGGGGACGGGTCACGGAGGGCCTGTCTCTTCCATATACGACATACTGGGCATTACGGTTAGGTTCGGTATCGTGGTCATGGGTATGGGAATGGCAATAAACTGGATCAACCTAATACGCAAAAAGAAGTGGTTCGAGCTGGTGTTCGACAAGGCTGGCGTATTCGGCGCGTGGATTTACGGTGCGGGCGCGTGGATGGCGTTCTACTTTGTCGCACATGATTACAAGGCTCTGCCGTCCATGGCCGTACTTGCCTTGGCTTTGGGCATTCCGACGCTTGGGCTCGGCCTTAAAGCGCCGCTGGAGTTTTATCGCGAGAACCGGCATGAGCACAAGCTATTCGGCGGCGGCACGCTGTTCGGCTTTGTGCTGTCCTGGCTGGTGGAAGTGCTGGAAATCTACTCCGGCTACCTGGCCAATACCCTGTCGTTCATGCGTGTCGCTGGATTAGGCATTGCACACGTCAGCCTGATGACTGCCTTCGCGCAAATTGCGGCCATGACCAGCCCCGGTGGCGGAACGACGCTGTGGGGCGTGCTGATTCTGGTACTTGGAAATGCGCTGGTTATAGCGCTTGAAGGCTTGTCCGCGGGCATACAGTCGCTTCGTTTAAATTACTACGAATTCTTCTCCAAGTTTTTTAACGGGACGGGCAAGGCATATCGGCCCATTTCACTACGTTCGCGCGATTAATGTTTTGGAATAGATAGAAGGAGATACGGAATGAATCAGGCACAGAATAGGTTCAGGAACCGGGCAGCGCTTATGACTCTGGTTACGTTCGGGCTGATGGCCATGTTCGCATTGGTTTCCGCGGTTGGAGCCTTCGCGCAGGAAGCTCCGGCGGCGCAGGTTGTCGAAGCGGCGGCTCAGACAAGCCAGGAAACCGCAGCCACGGCAACGGCGCAAGGGTTGAGCGCAGAACGGGCTGGCGTGCAGAAGTTCGGCCTCATCGCAGCGGCCATTGCGTTCGGACTGGGTGCTATCGCAGCCGGTATCGCTATCGCCAATGTAGGATCCGCAGCCATGGGCGCTATCGGCGAGCGGCCGGAGATAGCAAGCCAGGCGCTGATTTTCATAGCGCTGGCGGAAGGCCTTGTGGTGTTCGGATTCATCACAGCGCTCATGATACTCGGCAAGGTGTAACCTTGCAGTATTTCGCCATCGGAGACGAGGATGCTGTTCTCGGCTTCAGCCTGGCGGGAGTGCGCGGCCGTGTGGCGCGGAACGCTTTGGAAGCGTCCGGGGCTTTTCAGGAAGCGCTGTCCCGTGAGGATACGGGCATTATCATCATGACCGAGCGGGTTGCAGAGATGATCAGGCGGGAAGTGGACTCGTATGTGTTTTCCGAGCGTTTCCCGCTGCTTGTCGAAGTGCCCGACCGCTCGGGCAAGCTGGAAGGAAGACCGGGGACGCGGGAACTGGTGAACGCCGCCATCGGTATCAAATTATGAGCCCTACAAACGATAGTATCGCAATGGATGACAGCGTATCCCTGCTGGCTGGATTGGCATCTGGAGCAGACGAAGAAATAGCCGCCCTGCTTGCACAAGCCGATGCCTATGCCCGGGATAGAGCCGCACAGGCGGAAAAACAGGCGGCCACGTTGATAGCGGAAGCCGAGGTGGTCGCACGAGCCCAGGTGGAAGCGATAGGACGGGAACTGGTATCGGCCCTTG
>JAKQNL010000103.1 GCA_029565815.1 Spirochaetota bacterium
ATCGAGAAGCTGGTTCCAGTCGCCGGTTTTCGGATCCAATTCCACATGCACTAGCATATCGAACAAACCAAACTCAAGCTGGCGAACAGTGAACATTCCGCTTTGAAAATTCTTGGCTGCCAGCATTTTATCAAACAAGGATTTTGGCAATTCGGCTTTTGTATCGACATGGCAGGACATCCGCTTGACCATGTCCCACTCCCAGCAGAAATTTTCCATAATCTGACTTGCAAGTTCTACAGCGTCCCATTCGACACCGCTTATACCTGAAACGGGTAGCTCATCAACCGTAGTCATCATATGCTGCAGCGCGTGGCCAAATTCATGGAATAAAGTTGTAACTTGATCGTGTGTAAAAAGCGCAGGCTTGCCGCCGACAGGTCTAGAAAAGTTGGTGTTAACATAGGCAACAGGAGTTTGAACCTTTGACGGTAATACGCGCCTGCCGCGTACAGCATCCATCCACGCGCCTTGGCGTTTTCCTTCGCGCGAGTACAAATCCATATAGAAACCCGCAAAAGCTTCCCCGCCTCGAGACAACTCGTAGTATCGAGCATCAGTATGCCATACGGGAGCCTCAACGAGCTTTATATCGATGTTATACAAAGTACGCACCGTTTCAAAAAGCCCAGACAGTACTTTGTCTTCAGTAAAATACTGTTTAACTTCCTGATCCGAGAACGAATAGCGCTCAAGGCGAAGCTTCTCCGATGCATATGAGATATCCCAGGCTTCTAAGGTCTGTAGACCTAGCTTGTCTCGGGCAAAATCCTCTAGTTCCTTGCGGTCTTTCAGTGCAAACGGTTTGGACTTAACCGCAAGATCTCGCAAAAAAGAAATGACATCTTCTGGCTTATCTGCCATTTTCGGAACCAGTGAAAGTTCTGCATAGTTTTTATAACCCAAAAGAGCTGCTTTTTCCTTGATCAGTACAAGGCGTTCCCTGATTAACGGAGCATTATCCTGTTCTGCTGGTCCAAATTCGGAAGCCTTGGTAACGTTTGCCTTGTACAATTCTTCACGCAAGGCTCGGTTGGAACAGTACTGCATAAGGGGCAAAAAGGATGGAGCTTGCAGCGTTACTTTCCAGCCTGTTTTGCCAGCAGCTTTTGCATTTTCCTGCCACATAAGAAGTACATCTTCAGGCACACCGGGCAGCTGAGCCTTATCTTCAATTACTAAATTGTATGCATCAGTAGCATCAAGGACATTTTCAGAAAATTTTGCAGAAAGCGCTGCTAGACGATTTTCTATATCGGCAAATCGCTTCTTTCCAGCTTCATGCAATTCTGCACCAGACAGCTTGAAATCTCGTATCGCATTATTGACAGCCGTCCTTTTAGCTTCATTCCATGCGGGGAATGCCGGAAGCGCTGCAAGTGCCTTATATTTTGCATACAAACCGAGATTCTGGCCCAGCTCGGACTGAAACGCAGATACATCCGGCAAACTGTCGTTGAAAGCTTTTCGCAGTTCCGGTGTGTTCACAACGGCATACATGTGGTGCACTGCGCCCCAAGCCCGTTCAAGCTGTTCGGTTACATCGGTGATTGGATCTACAACAGTTTCCCATGAAGGCTCCGCTTTTGATTCCACTACTGAGCTTATGGTAAACCTAGCCCTACTTATGAGCTCATCGATAGCAGGCTTTACATGCTCCGGCTTTATCTCGGAAAACCTGGGCAGATCCGAGAAATCCAAAAGAGGGTTATTGTTCATCGTCATTCCTTTCCTTGGCACGCTGGCCATGAGCGGAACCGCCGCTCCGCTTTGTTAATACTTTTTTAACATACTTGAACCAAAAAAGCCTAAGAGCTTCTAGCCATCGGTATGGATAATACAAAACCGATAGATAAGGAAAATCCCAGGCTCCGGCATAATGAAGGACCGCGCCACCAAATCCGGTCTTGAATCGGAAAAGTCCAGCCATAGGATGGGAAGGATCATCAAAAGGTGGTATACCATACATGTCGTAACGCATACAACCTTCGGCTTTAGCTGCTTTTATTGCTGCCCATTGGAGGGCATAGGCGGGCATAAGGTTTCTATTACTGTCCGACGAGGCTCCATAAAGATAGGTAGCCTGATTTCCATAAAAAAGTGTCACGATCGAAGCCAATGCAAGCCCTTCAAACCGTGCAACCCATAAACGCACATCAGGTTTTGGAAAATCGGTAGCTGCAACATGAGCTCTCGCACTTTCAAACAAAGATTGGTAGTATGCTGAGCTGTGTAGGGCAATGCCGTCTCTTTGAGCGGTTGTTTTGTACAACTCTAAAAACGTATCCAAGGACGTAAGTCCTTCTTCAGTGACAGTAACATTTTTTTTATCCGCAAGACGTATATTGTAGCGCCACTTATTTTTCATTCCGGCTAAGATTTCTTCTTCCGGTTTAGAAATATCGAGCATTACGGTATCTGGCGGTTGTACATCCGATCCTTTAAGCAGTGGTTTTTTGTACATCGGGCGCCTAAGGTTTGAGGATGATTCCTCTAGTACATGCCAAGACGGATCAAAGCGTATGAATACGCAAAATCTGCCAAGCTGTCGTTTTAGAGCGACCGCTGCTGCACACAAAAAGTCAGCCTGATCTTCTATCGGCAGTTGAAGTTCAGGTCCGTGAGGAACGTAAGCGAAAAACAAACGGCCAAACAAGGGCCGTAGTAATACGGAAATAACAGTATCAACCGATGCTGCGCCCGCAGAAGGTTTTTGCTTGTTGCTCAAAACAAAAGCCTTGCTGTGCCAACCATGCAAGCTTTTAAAACGAGCCCAAAATGGACTTTGGAGAAAACCCTCCGATTGCCAGGTATCAGTTGGCTGTGCAAGGAGCTCCATGCAGCTTAACCTACCTCGCCATTGGGCACAAGACTTGTGGTTAATGGCTTTTGGTCTACCATAAGCGTACGACCGCTCACAACGACACTATTGGATTGGGCGGTAATCGGTATGGAAAAAAAGGTGTCCGCGTCCAACTCGCTTAAAGGCGACGCATCCTGGGCAGTGCCATCAAGATAGACTTTGGTACCAGGAGTAGCCCATGAAGCTTCTATCACTTCTACTATTTCTTTACCCTCTGTACCGCTGTGCGATGCGGCAAGGAGCATTCCACGCGATTCGATTCCACGAAGCTTTGCCGGTTTTAGATTGTTTACAAGAATAATGTGCTTTCCAAGAAGCTGCTCTTCCGTATAAAACGGAACCAAACCGGACACAATAACCCGTTCTATGCCGGAACCGTCATCCAAGGTTTCTATATAGAGTTTGTCTGCCTTAGGATGGCGTTCGATTTTGGTGATGACGGCTACACGAAGATCCACGAGGCGCGAAAAGCGTTGATCCTGGCTTAGATCCGCTAAGGGCAGAATTTTAGGCTCGGCCTTTTTTGGCTCAGTAGGCTTTGCTTCTGCTTGCACATTGGCCTTCGGATTTTTGCTCGCTGTAGACTGCACGCTGGATTCTATCTTTGCTCCGCCTGCAGCATCGCGCTGAGCCCGTTCTTTTTGAGAGCCTGCATAGTGATCACGCAACTGGGCAACATGCAGTGGATCTAATTTTTGAAACAACACTTCGCTTGCAAGCACTTTTGGAGGCACGTGCCTACTACCTACGTCGTTCCAGGACAAGCCACCGCTTCCTATCGTACAGCCCAAATAGGATGCCAGTTTATCCATTGCGCTTGGCATGTACGGATGCATGATGATTGCCAAATCACGAAGCACTACAACGAGATCTGACAGAAGGCTTGCAGCCTTGGGCGGATCTTCGGTGCGAGCCTTCCAGGGTTCCGCAGCCTGAAAGCGCTTATTGGCAATATCGGCTATCTGAAAGCCTACGCGGAATGCGTCACGCAATTCTGCACGTTCCAGATGCTGCGCCATCTGCGATTCCAATGCCCGTACTTCGGCCATGAAAGGCTCATCGCTTTGAGCTTGAGGCACCACGCCGTCGTAAAAACGCTGGATAAACGCAAGCGTGCGGTTAGCCAGGTTCCCGAGGTTTCCGATAAGCTCGCCGTTTACCTTTTCCAAAAAGTCGTTCCAGGTAAAGGTAAAATCGCTTTTTTCAGGCCGGTTGTAGAAGATATAAAAACGCCACACATCAGCTGGAATGCCGGTTTCCATTACGTCGGTACCAAAGACGCCCACGCCTTTACTTTTGGAGAATTTGCCGGACTCGTAGTTAAGGTATTCCGTACTGGACATGTGGTGCAGCATGGTCCACCTGCCGCCT
>JAKQNL010000125.1 GCA_029565815.1 Spirochaetota bacterium
CAAGGCTTCTATTTCTTCGGAAATGCGCTTCAGAAAGGCTCCGGTTTGGCTTCCGGATTGCGCGGCCTGGTTAACTGCCTTGCGTGTGTCGGTAATAAGCGATCCTATTACCCTGGAACTGTTGGAGGCTTCTACCGAAAGTGAGCGTATTTCGCCTGCAACCACGGCAAAGCCCCTGCCTGCCGACCCTGCGTGGGCGGCTTCTATGGAAGCGTTCATTCCGAGCAGATTGGTTCGGTCGGCCACGTCGCCTATGAGGGTGTTCATTTCGTCCATGCGGGCAGCGGCTTTTACTATGCCTTCTATGGATTGGGTGATTTCCAGAACGCGCTGGTCGCCGTCTTTGGCAAGCGCCCCAAGGGCATCTACGCCGGATTTTCGCTCGCCGGCGGCTGCGGCTATCTCGCGTAATGATTTTATCATCTGAGAAATGGCCGCGGATGCAGCCAGTACTTTGCTGGAATATTCTGACAATGCCTTGCCTACGCGCTCCTGGCCGTCGGCAACGGTTTTATCTGATGCAACGCTCTGCATAAGGGTTTTGTCCAGGGATGCTATGCCGTCCGCTTCCTCCCGGGCGATGGAACTCATCTCGGCGGCTGCCATGGCAAGGGTGCGTCCGGCAAGCGCTAGTTTTTGCCCGGTTTCCGTCGCCGCTTGCTGTACGCGCTGGAAAGCGGACATGGTGGATTCGTAGTGGCTGGCGGCTTTTGTGGCAACGGACACGCTTTCGTCAACCAGGGTGCGCTGCAGCCTTACCGTAATGGCCGCGAATACCCCTCCTATTACCACAAGGAGCAGGCTGGTGCCCAAGGACTGCAGGGCAAGCGGCGTTACCGTGCCGCCGTCCAGAGGCAAAGCATCCAGTATGTAAAGGGATACTATCGCAAGTACGTTAAGGCCCGAGAGCACGTATACAAGGATTCGGCTGATTGCTAAGAGCGCGCTCGTTATGATGAGGAATAAACCAAGCGTTCCAAACACATAGCACTCGTATATGGTTTTGTATTCGTCAAATTTTATAGCACCGAACATGACAACGAATAATCCGTAGAGTAAGAGCGAAGCAGCAAGCTGGTATTTACCCTTCGCCGTTAGTATAAGGACGATCGTGGAAAAGACAGCCAGCATGCCAAGCATGACAGCAACAGATAAGGCACCGGTAGCTGCCATAAAGCTGGACAACACCACGGATAATATGCCTATGGAAAGAGCTGTCGGTACCAGTAACTTTGCCTTTTTCCGCACCCGTATATCAGACTGCGCGTAGGGCTTTAGGAACAGATCTAATAATCGTTCTAGCATGGCCATGGTTACCTCGGTTTGAATCGCTTGATACCCAGTATCGCTGAGCTTTGCCGTAGCCGCAAGCTATTTCTCAATGGCATGGTTCTGTAAATAGAATTGTTAAAAATTGTATTGACATACTAATATTACCTTGGTAAAATACAAACATGAACGAAGAAAAACGCTATACCGTTTTCTGCGCTGTGGATAGAATAGCGCAAGGGAATCTTGCCTCGGTGCTTGCTGTTTTGAACGCCCGCAGCGCGGTTAAGCCTGCCGTGCTCGTATTTGACGATGATAGCGGCAAGCAGGTGGATTTTGACACAAGCGGCAGCCTGGAAGCAGTGTTGGCTCGCTATGCATGCGCTGAGCAGGAAAAAAAGGGACCAGGCCGGCCGAAGCTGGGCGTGAAAGGCATGGAAGTAACCCTGTTGCCACGGCACTGGGAATGGCTAGAGCGTCAAAGCCAGGGGATTTCCGCAACTTTGCGCAGGCTTGTGGACATGGCCCGCGCCGCCGAAACAGACCAGGATCGCCAACGTGTGCGTGTAGATGCGGCATACCGTTTCATCAATGCGATCGCGGGAAACCTGGCTGGTTTTGAAGAAGCATGCCGAGCTTTATACCGTTTTGACGGCCAGGGTTTTGCGTCCATCGTATCCGCGTGGCCCCGGGACATAGCTGCGCATGCAATGGAACTCGCCGGCTGGGGCAAGGACCGATAGCCGTTTAGCGGAACAACGACGACAGCGCCGGGATATTCGGCTTGTATACCATGAGGATAAAGACGACAACCAGTGGCGCTAACCCTGCCAGGCCTATAAGTCCCCGCATTTTATAGACACGTATGAGTTCGACCGGCAGTGTCGCATCGTGTGAGCTAACGGGTGCTGAGTCCATTTACAGCGTATTCGCTGCCGTAGATCTTGCACCGGAATTTTTTGGAAGCATAGGTAGCGGACACGTCTTTTACAGCCCGGATCGAGGCGGCCTGGGCAGCATCCATACTGCTGAGCTGCAAGCCATGCTAGCCACATGGGAAACCGTAACAAAAGAAACTGTATTTGCATGGCTGCATCGCTTTTGCCGCTACAACACCTTTGAGATATCCATGCCGGCCCTGCGCGACCCGGATGCAGCTCCGCCTGGGAAAACCGGCATAATCATCAGCACGCTGTTTGACTATGAGCTTACCGAACGAGTTCGGCAACGCGGCTGGTATGAAGAGTTTAAAAAACACGTAGAGGAAGAATTCATAACGCTGATATCTGACACCCTGTACCCTGGCTTAAAAGAAAAACTGCTGTTTTCTTTTTCTTCAACACCGCATTCCATCGCAAAACTGGTGGACAGCTCGGAAGGATCCATTGTCGGCTGGTCGTTTGAGAACGTTATACCTGCAGTTACAAGCATGTTCCGCATGGCAGAATCGGTTGAAACCCCCTTGCCTGCCGTGTATGCCGCAGGCAAATGGGTATACAGCCCGGCTGGCGGCCCTACAGCCATCATGACTGGACGCCTGGCCGCCAAACGCTGCATGCACTGACACACACTTTGTGCGCCCAAGGCCCGCGTACTTTTGCGCGCCCCCGAGTGCGCACACCAAGTTCGCCCAGGGGCCGCGCATCCATG
>JAKQNL010000134.1 GCA_029565815.1 Spirochaetota bacterium
GGGCGGATGTGGCCGGAGATGCCAGGTTGAGTCTTCCGAACACAGCCATGCTCAGCCCGGAGGTGGCCCACAGAGCGGCCAGGCCCTGTGCAAGCGCGGCGGCAACCGGGGGTAGGCACCATCGGCGTAGCCAAAAAGCACAACGCCCGGCACACAGGCTTATGCCCAACGCCGCCAGATACGACAGCTGCGCCGACAGGCTGGCAGAGCCCTGCGGGTCCATAGTCATGGACAAGATCCATGCCCAAGACAATACAGCCAGCGCATGCTGGGGCCTGTCCGCGGCGGAAAACAGCGCAGACAGGCAAAACATAAGCACTGCCCGGACCACGGATGGCGAAGCGCCGCATATCCATGCATACGCAACCAGCACAACGCAGGAAGCTGTGGTCGCTATGCGTTTACCAAAAGCGGCGCCAAGCACACAGCGGAGTATCCACGCGATAACCACCACATGCTGGCCGGACAGCGCAAGAATATGGGCACAGCCTGCGTCGCGGAACATGGCTGCATCTTCCTGGTCCAGGTCGTCCCTACAGCCTAGCAGTAAAGCCTTTAGTAAGCCCGATGCCCTGCCGCCGGCCCGGTCTATGGCCGCTAGCATTGCGCCAAGAACAGTAGCCCGTATACGTTCCAAACGGGGCGCAGCTCTCGTGATTACTGGATTATCACCTGCGAACCACAGCGCAGGGTTGCCGTCGGCTTGCTGTAAGTCGTTCAGCTGTAGGCTTTGGCCCCGGACCACAGGCAAGTTGGTGCGGGCACAGACGGTAACACGGCCGCTGGCGCTAGCCCGCAGGCCATCCGGCCCCCACAGTTCCGATACATCCAGTACGATGGACAACATGCCGCTTGCGCTTAGTACCGGCATGGCCGCAACTTTACCGATGAGCGCCGTGTAGGGCAGGTTTGCGCAAAAGCCCCCGCGCACGCCAGCGGGTGTAAGCCGAGCGCTAGAACACAAGCCAAGAACAGTACCCAGCACTATGCCCATGCCCGCGGCCACAACCAGTACGGGAAAAGGTTTTTTACCAAAAACGACAGCCGCCACAAGGCTTAGTAAGCCGAGCACGCACAGGGCCAGGGCACAGGAAGCCGGCAAAAAAAATGCCGCGCACGAGAAGAGCGCGGCTAGCGGGGCAAACAGGGGCAGTTTTTTTGCGCTGGCCACAAACAGAATACGCCAGCGCAAACGCGGGAGCGCGCGAAAAGGAGAAGGCTGTAAGCCTTACCAGCGTAGTTTCTGTAATGCGTCCCTGGCTGCGCGCTTGACGGTTTCCGGGTACTGCAGGTAGCCGACGTACAACAGGTAGTCGAAGGCGGTTTTATCGCCCAGGGTGCCCAGGTTGTTCACCACCGCCAGGGCTATCTGCTCGTCAAAGGATTTACCCTGTTCGGTTTCCGTATTGATCAGCTGCAGGTACAGGGACAGGGCCTGGGCAGCTTCGCTTGTGCCCATCGCGCCCAAAAGTGCTATGGATTCCAGAAAGTTAAACTTGGAAACCTGGCCGCGGTTGTACTGGATCTGAAAATCGTAAAAGTGCTTAACGGCCAAAGGAGATGCTCGCTGCCACTGCCTTACGGTAAGCTCGCGGGCGGCTATGGCACGTAGGGATACCACGGCGCCTTGGTCGGCGGGGGACGGGCTTTGGTAGGACACGCCAACATTGAGCGCAGTTTCCGCAAGCTCGGCCCGTTTTTCCGGGCTTAGTGCGTCGCCGCGCAGGCCGGCTTCCAGAGCCGCAACCTTGTCTGCCGGCGGATTCTTGCGCACCACCTCGGCAAGGAAGGCCGAGTAGTCACCGCTCAGGCGGGACATGGCCAGGGCTGCCGTGTCGGTAACACCTTTGTTCACACCGGCCGTATATACGGCAAACAGGTAGGAAAAGGATGACGGGTCGCCCAGCTGTCCTAGAGCTTCCACCGCCGCGTTCAACACGGGCGTATCCGGAGCAACGCTGGACCGGAACAATGCAATTTGAGCATCAAGGAACTGGTTCAGCTCCGCAATGATTTTTGCGTTGCCCTTGGCTACCGCCCCCAGGGTTTGCAGTATGGGCACGCGAACGGTGTTTTCCTTAAACACGCGGAACAGGCTCCACATGTTCTCGGAGGCCTGGGCATAGCCTTCCTTGCGTATCTGGGCTACGGCTAAAATCGTTATGTCGCGCACCAGGGCGTCTTGGGCCAACAACGACGCGTTGTTGAGCACGAACTGGAGAGCCGTTTCGTACAAGGGGCCAAGCCCCGGGTAGGCCGATGCTTCCTTAAGCAGCTCGTACTTGGTGCCTAAGGACGAGCGGGCGAAATTCCTGCGGTAGGTTTCTATCAGCTCGGAGGAATCCTGGGCAAAAGCGCCAACGGACGCCAGGGACAGGCACGCGATGGCCGACAGTGTGCGTAATCTCATCATACCCCCAAAACCCCGGTACCCCGGATCGGTTACGGAGCTAGCCTAACCGGAAAACGCTTTGTCGTCCAGCTTGGGGCCGGCTGTTACGGGCGTGTCCTCCGAGCGCAGGTTATAGACATGGGAACGTATGAGGTTGCGCATGCGCGCGCTTGGTTTTATCGCTTCAATGTGCAGCACCGATTGGTTCTTTTCAGCCACATAATCGGCTCCGCGAACCGTGCCGCTGAGCACCATCTGGTCGTTGCCTATCCAAAACTGCACTTTTACCAAAAGGCCCACTTTTGCCTTGCCGCCAATGAGCACGGCCGCGCCGTCTTCGGACAGGTCCTGTACCACGCATTTCATGCCAGGCACGCGCTCGGGTTTTTCGTATGCGCCTTCCAGCCGCTTAAGCAGGTACAAATAGGACGGCACCCTGGAGCGCATACGCAGCGACTTGCGCTTTTGCGTTCGCAACAACGATTCCGAGTGTCCTATCTGCAAAACGGGTATGTTGCGTATACGCAGGTCTTCCAGCACATAGGCGTCGAACACGTAGCCTGCATCTTCCTGGCGCCAGAAGTAGATGGACACGCGGGCACCTTTCCACTGAAAGCCTGGTGGAAGCCTGGCGCCTACCGGCATGGATACAACCAGGTAGCGGTCGTTGGAATCGACCACGGTCGAGCCAAACACGCCAACGCCCTGTACCAGCACTTTAACGCGCTGGTTAGGCCGAATGGACCTGGAACTCATGATGCCGGTTTTGTGCCTGGGCAGGTCAAACTCCAACTTTTTGCGGTAGTCGTACAGTTTTTCCATAAAAGCTATGGTGACCCGGTCTTTGTCCTTGCCCTCCGCCTTAAAGCGTTTGGTAAAGGCTCGTATGCACTGGTCCAGGTCGCGTATGGACCAGAACACCGCAACGGGATCTTTGATGCCGGCAAGGGTAAGCGTTTCGCGTATCAGCCTGCACTCGCCCAGGCTAAAGCCGAGCTCCTTGCCGCGCGAGTAGAATTCGAATACGGAAAAGCGCTTGTCGCCCTGCAACAGCAGGCTAAGCGCCAGCACAAGGAGAACGATGACCATGAGCAGCAGGGGAACGACCATGACACCGCCTAACCAGTAAGATATAGTGCTAGCATGTACCAAAACAAGCGCTGGGCCTTAGCGACAGCAGCTGCTGCATCTGCATGCGTGCTACTCATGCTGCCCCTGTGGGGCTTTTTGTTTCCCGCAGGCCAAAATCCTAGCACGGCGGCCAGCCTTGTGCATGGAGCAAGCCTTGCATGGATGCAATTCCTTGCGCTTCTTGTCATTATCGGCATGCTTGGGCTGAGCCCTGAGTGCGGCATGCGCCGGCCAAAGCTGGCTGATGGCACATGGGCACTATCGGTGTTTGGCTTGTTCCTTGCAAGCGGACTCCTAGCGTCCCTTGGCTCTTCGCTTACGGGCGGATCTTCCGGGCGGGCTGCCCTTGCCCTGTCTGTGCGGACGGAGCCTCGTTTGTGGCCAGTAGCCCTGCTGTTCTCTATAGGGGTTGCATACCGCGAGGAGTTCCTGTACCGGGCATGCCTTACAGCCATTGCCCGCCGTCTCCATGCGCCGGCATGGATGAGCATAGCGGCCCCAGCTGCGCTTTTTGCTATCGGCCACCTGTGGCAGGGCCCGTGGGCTGTGGCCCAGGCTGCACTGGCAGGGCTCGGAGCCGGCATCTTGTACAATCGCGGCTTTGCTAGCGTGCATGCTTTAGCCTGGGGACACGCAGCGTACAACCTGGTTGTGCTCCTGCGAAGCTAGACGATTCCCCCTGCCGCGGGTATCATTGGCCCATGCAGGCAATAGACAAACTCAAATCGGACATGGACGACTGGACAAGGCGTGCGGGTTCCGTGCCCGGCCAACGCGACCTGGATAGCCTACGGGCGCTGTTTTTCCGGGCTATGGGCCCGGTGCCCCAGGAAACCCTTGCCGGTGCGTACACCAACTTTCTGTCGATGTATGGCGCAGACGGGCCCGAGGGCAGAACGCGAGCGCTGGCGTGGCTGGGCGGGATAGGCTCCCTCCTCCTTATGGACTACGACGGCACCCCGTTTTCGCGAGAAGAATGGTCGGAGATAAAAGACCTCCTTACTTTGGACGCCGGCGAAATAGACATAGACGTGCTCAGTTACGTCTTGTCCCAGGTTATGGAGCACGGCGCTCTCTGATGTCAGAAGAAACACCGCCCTACGGCTCGCGCGGCAGCATGGCAGCCAACGGCTGGTTCACCGACGAAGGCTTTTGGACAGCGTACGCATCGCTCATGTTCGACGAAGGCCGATGGGCGGAAGCCCTGGACGCTGTGGACGCAATCCTGCGGCTTGCGGGCATGGACAAGCCGGCCGTTCTGGACATGTGCTGCGGCCCCGGTAGGCACTCGCTGGAGTTTTCCCGGCGGGGCTGCCCGGTAGTCGGCGTGGACATAACCCAACCCTACCTGGAAGCCGCACGGGACAGCGCCGCCTACGAAGGCTTAAACGCCAGCTTTGAGCATGGCGACGCCCGCAGCTGGGTGCGGCCCACGGCATTCAACCTGGCGGTCAATCTGTTTACCAGCTTCGGCTACTTTGACAGCCCGGAAGAAGACCTGGCCATGCTGTCCTGCATGCGCACAAGTCTTAAACCCGGCGGCGTGCTGGTTATGGACCTGGTGGGCAAGGAAACAGCCGCTGCCAACTTTATAGAAGGCGAATGGTTCGAGCGCGACGGCAAACTGGTGCTTACCGAGTTTTCCGTTGTAGGCGCATGGGAAGGGCTAAAAAACCGCTGGATCATCGTGGACGGCGATAAAAAAACCGACCGATCCTGGGTGCAAAGGCTGTATTCCGCAAGCGAACTGCGCCGTGCCCTTATAGCCGCAGGCTTTAGCCGCGTGGATATCTACGGTTCCCTTTCCGGCATAGCATACGACCACAACGCACACAGCCTGGTCGCCGTTGCCCGGGTATAAAACAGCGAGCGTTTAGCACTCGAAATTTTCGGTAAATGGTACGATAATAGAGGGAGCGTCCGTCCCGGATGCTGGAACATCGTCCGATCGGAAGTGGTTATGGCAATGATAGGTATACGACTGGCTGACGGCAGATTCTTTCCCATACTGGACGAGGAACAGCCGGCCAAAAAACGGCTCATCCTTACCACGGTCAAGGACGACCAGCCAAGCGTCCAGATAGACGTGTACCGTGCCGACGACGAAACCGGCTTGGGCAAAACCTATGTGGGCAGCCTGGTCATAGAAAACATACCGCCCCGACCCCGCGGCGAACCGGACGTGCGCCTTGAACTGGGCCTGGACGCAGACGGCAACCTGTCTGCCTTTGCCCAAGAAGAAGCATCCGGCGAGCACCAGACCTTGAGCGTATCGCTGAAAGCCCTGGGCGAGGAAGAAAAATACGAGATTCCCGATTTCGATTTCCAGGAAGATGAAACCCTAAGCCTGGGCACCGACGAATTCCCGGACATGAATCCCTTTGACAGCACGGATGCGGATATCGAAGCACACAGCGATGCGGACGAGCCGGTCGGAACTAGAGCCCGCGACAGCCTGGCCGTCAAAGCCGCAGCCTATGCACCAAAACGCGCAGACCCGGATTTTGCAGCCGACGAAACGCCTGCGGAACAACGTAAGCCATCCAAGCTCATCAGCATACTGCTTGCCCTGGCTGCCCTTGGCCTAGTGCTTGCCATATCCTTTTTGGTGTTCAAATGCGTCAACGAGCGCCAGCCCGACCCGCCGGCCCCCGTGGTCAGCCAGGCACCTGCGCCTGTGGTGGTAGCGCCGCCGGCTCCGGCTCCCATGCCGCTGCCAGCTCCTACCCCGCCGCCTGTTGCGGAAACCGCACCCGTGGCTCCTCCGGCGGAAGCCACCAGCGCAAAACCGGCAAAAGAGCCTGGCGTGTGGTACAAGATACGCTGGGGCGATACCCTGTGGGACCTCTCCATGGCCTACTACCGCAATCCGTGGCTGTACGGCAAGATTTCCCGCTACAACAAGATCAAGAATCCGGACCTCATCATATCCGGAACCTGGATATACATTCCAAAGCCGTAGGACACGCATGCATACGCACCGTAGCTCGGCTCCGCTCCTGGCGGGGCCGTTTTTTTCACCCAAATCCTCCCGAGGCGGAACAAAGCCGATAGCACTGTCGGTGTTTTTATCCGTACTGTGTTTAAGCACACCTGGCTGTGTCGGTCCGCACGGACACAGCCCCGAAGCCTGGTTTGCCCTCCTTGCAAGCGGTGCAGAGCTTCCCATCCCGGATGGACGCGAGCCGGACTACAAAGCCTTATCTGCCCTGGGCGACGGAGCCCTGTTGTTTCTGTCCATGCACGCAAAGGACAGGGGAAAAACAGAACTGGAACAGGGCTTTTTGTTTGCGTCCATACAGATGGAAAGCGGCCTGTATCAAAGCCGCGCTGCCCAGCTGCTATGGGCACGCCTTTCCGGCCTGTCAGACCCACAGGCTGCCATACGCTTTGCCCTAGGATCAGGTGGCACACTGGTAGGCCCACAAAAAGCCTGCATCCTGGAAGCACAAGCGCTGTTTGCCCTTGGCCGCTACAAAGATGTAACCGATGCCGTTTCCCGGTACAGGAAGGCCCAGCCGTCCGACGCGAACAACCCAACGCTTACAGCTCTTGCCGCCGAGGCTTTACTGGCGCTCGAAGACGAAGCGTGGCTGCAGGAATTCCGAGCGCTCCTTGCAAGTGATGTGCAGCAAGCCCAGTATGAAGCACTGGGCCGATTATCCGCCCGCGCAACGGGACAAGAGCAGTCCATGGCCCAGGCGCGCTTTTTGGCCGGCACGCGGGACTACGGCGCATCGGTTCGGGTATTTCGTAGACTCATATCGGGAACAGATGCGCGCATTAGCCCGGCTCAGCTTGCGTCGTTTGCAAAAAGCCTTAATCGGCCAGCCTACTCCGACCTGGCCCGCGCATTTTTGTACGGCTCCCGCGACGAAGCATACAAGAGCATGTTTGGCCTGGCCGAAGCATCGCAGGCGGAGGCATCCGCCAGCTCGGACCCTGCCATGGCTTACACACGTTCGTACTGGGCTGGCCGTTTTGCCCGGGAAACCGGAGCATGGGCTGTTGCGGAGCGCATGTTCCGCGACGCAAGCACCCGAGCGCTCAGCCAGGCGGACCTGGATGCTGCCTTGTGGTACGTGACAGAAGCCGGCAGTAAGCAATCATTAGCCCGGGGCGCCACAGCGCTTATGGAAGCACTGTCCAGAACCAGCAATCCCGGCTCCTTCTCCGATGTACTGGAAAGCATTTCCAGAGGGGCTTTGCTTACGGGCAACGGTGAAGCTTTACTAACGCTTGCATCGGCTGCGGACAAGGCAACGGCTGCCGACCGGGCCAGAATGCAGTACCTGTGCGCGCGCGCGGCAATGGAAGGTATCATCAGCCCAGCAATCCTAAAAGAGCAAGGCTACGAGCCGCAGGAATGGATACGATCACGGCTGGAAGCTGCAAGAAACCAGAACGCGGACAGCTGGTACCGCCTGGCTGCCGCGTGGTGGATACAGCCGGATACTGTGCAGAGCGTTGCGCTCACCCTGTATGAGCACGGCGATCAAAGCGTGGCAGCATATGGGCCTACGGATGCGCGCCTTTTGTACGCACAAGGCTTGGTTCGCTTTGCGCTCTTTTCCCGCCTTCGTACCGAGCCGCTTATCAGCATAGACGCAGTGCCAAGCGAACTTATACGGGAGGCTGCAGCCTCTTTGGCCGCACACGAAGCCTGGGCCGATTCGATACGGCTGGCTGGAACGCTGGTGCGCAGGCCCGGTGGCGTTGCCGCAGACGGAAGCCTGTTCTGGCCAAGGCCGTGGCCGGATCTGTTTGAAAAAGCATCCGCCGACAGCGGCATTGCTCAGCACATACTGTATGCGCTTGCACGTTCGGAAAGCCTCTTTCAGCCGGCGGTGGTATCCATGGCCGGAGCTGTCGGCCTTACCCAGCTCATGCCGGCTACAGCGGAAGAAACTGCAGGCCGGCTGCGTATCGAATCATATACACTGACTGAGCCCTGGGACAATCTGATGCTCGGCTCGTCGTACCTGAAGCGCATGCTCAGTGCGGTGGATGGTCGGCTTTTGGAAGCGGTATACGCGTACAACGCAGGGCTTTCACGGGCGCGATCCTGGAAAGCTCGGGCAAAAACCATGGCTTTGGACCTGTTGCTGGAAACGCTCGATTACGAGGAAACCCGCCAGTACGGCCGGAATATAGCGACAGCTTCCATCATGTATGCAAGCCTGTACGGCGGCCAGGACCCGGCCCAGCTTATGAGCATTGTTATGACCGGTTCTGTGGATTAGGCCGCTACCGACACGAGCATGCCCGGCACAACGCCAACGGGCTTTGCATAGGACAAGCTATCCGATACCAGGGCTTTGTGTAGCTGCTCGCCGTAGCTCTGGATCTGTGCGTCAACGTCGCTTGTGTTCATTTCATTCTGGCTACTGTGGGAACGGGTAGCGCCCCGGGCGCTTTTTAGCCTATCGATGAGCGTATCCAGAATTTTTAGCTTATCCAGCGCGTATGCGGACGCAGAGCCGCCTGCCGCCACGGTTCCGGCCACATGCTTGAAATTAGCATACGGAAGCTGGGCAGCCGAAACGGGAACAGCCACCCGGCCGGATGCTAGCGTTGCGCTGTACAGGTATGCGTACGGTATCTCGTTGGAAACTTTTGTGTTCATGTGCAGACACTCCACTAAGAGTATCGGCACAAAGTGAATGAATATTTATCAAACCAATTTCAAAAGCTATTAGGGACCTCTAAAAACTTGAGTTTTTAGAGGTTTCCATTAGTCTTTTACCGATGCCTTGTACAGGCGGTCGTTCACCGCCCTGCCTATGCCGCAGTCCGGCAGGCGCTCCGCCCACAGTTCCGACCACGATCCTGTATCCAGCTCATGGAGGACGGAAAACAAAACCGCCGCGGCATCTACAGGATCGGCGCGAGCAGATAAGTCCACAACACGGCTAAACTTCCCGCTAGCTGTTATGTTCTTATAGCTGGCTGCACCAAAACAGAGTGCCACTGCCATAGCGTTTGGACGAGCGCTTGGCAGCGTACCGGAAGCACGCAGGTGTAAGGGTAGCCTAGGCGCGTAATGGCTGGGTAGCTGGCCCGGAGCCCGGGGGCTTTGCGTGCTCCGGTCAAAGAGCTGCACAGAAGGCAGTAAGAGCGCTAGCTGTTCCATCGATACAGCGCCAGGCCGTAATACCAGAGCCGGGCTTTCGGACAAGTCCAGCACAGTCGACTCCACGCCTATGGTACAGGGGCCGCCATCCACAATCAGGTCTACGCGCTCGCCCAGCTGGTTTGCAACGTGTTCTGCACGCGTAGGCGACAGGTAGCCGAATGGGTTTGCGCTTGGCGCGGCCAGTGGCACGCCGGCCAGCTCGATGATGCGCCTGGCTACCGGATGGGAAGGACAGCGGACGCCAACGGTGGACAGCCCGCTGGTAGCCAGATCGGGCACCCGAGGCTTACGCGGCAGCACCATGGTTAAAGGCCCAGGCCACAAAGCCTCTGCAAGCTGACGAGCGTGCGGCAGCGACAGGTCCGCAACCTCGTCGGCATTGTCCGGATTAGCCACATGAACTATGAGCGGATCAAACTGCGGACGGTTTTTCGCTTCGAATATTCGGGCAAGCGTTTTAGGTTCCCATACATTGCCGGCCAGGCCATACACCGTTTCCGTGGGAATGGCGACCAGGCCTCCCGAGCGCAGGATATCGGCTGCCAGGGCCAAGTCGCTTGCACTGGTTCCTACAACGCGCACCGCTTATGCCTTTTGCCCCGGCGAGCCGGACAAACCCGCCCAGTCGGCTCCGGGTACGCGATACAGGCGGGGTCCGTCCCGCTCCAGCACAGCTGCTTTAGCTTCCACCTCGGCACGCATGCGGGCCTGGTCATTTTTTACCGCGTCTGCAACGGCTGGGTCCGCAGTACCAAGGATACGCGCGGCTAGCAGGCCGGCGTTACGGGCGCCGTCCACCGCTACGGTCGCAACGGGTATGCCACCGGGCATCTGTACTATGGACAAAAGCGAATCCAGCCCGTCCAGCGTTTTGGTCCGTATAGGAACGCCTATTACCGGCACCTCGGTCATGGATGCTGTCATGCCAGGCAAATGAGCTGCGCCACCGGCCCCGGCAATGATAACCCGTATGCCCCGAGAGCGCGCGTTTGTCGCATACTCATAGAGGCGGTCCGGCGTTCGGTGGGCGGACACAATGCTCATCTCCCAGGATAGTCCGAGCGCATCCAGGGCATCCGCGGCAGCCTGCATAACCGGCAGGTCGGAATCGCTGCCCATGATAATGCCCACCAGGGGCCGGTTTGACGTTTTCATACATGCAGTATACGGACAAGGCATCCGTAAGCTCAAGCCATCGTACACCCTTGACCCTACTGCTTGGCTCTTGGCATACTCGGGGCGGCCTTCAATGGCCACAGACAGGTGCCCCGGTTCCACAAGCCGGGCAAATGGGGGAATCCGGTTAAATTCCGGAGCTAGCCCGTAACTGTATGCGCCGCTTAGGTAGCGCGAGCCAGGATACCCTGCCGGTCTGTGTCAGTCGCAACGGAACGCTTCGTGGTACAAGCGTAGAGCGACAGGACCCTGCATCCGTGCCGGGAACCGTCAATCAACAATTAACCAGAACCGTTCCTCCAACCGCCTTAAGCAAAAGCTTAAAGCGCACTAGCCCGCTTTCGGGCAATTAGGAGGAAGTCCATGAAAAGGACAGCTGTAGTGTTTCTGGCCCTTGCGCTTGCCGCATCGGCCGCATCGGCCCAGGGGGTATCCTTTAAGGACGCCTTGGGTAGGCAGATAAGCCTGCCGGCCAAGGCAACCAGGGTTATTTCCCTATCACCTGCAATCACCGAGATCCTGTTCGCAAGCGGAGCCGGGCCGGCAGTCGTCGCGGTTACCAGCTACTGCAACTATCCGCAGGCGGCAAATGACCTACCGGAAATTGGCGCGTACAGCGCGGACACCATCAGCGTGGAAGGCATAGTCGCCCTTAAGCCGGACCTTGTGCTTGGCGAACCGGCCATGCACGGCAAGCTTATCGCCCAGTTCGAGGCGGCCGGCATACGTTTTGCCGCGCTCAAGCTAACTTCTTTCGACGACGTTTTCGCATCCATAAACACATGCGGCCTTGCTAC
>JAKQNL010000136.1 GCA_029565815.1 Spirochaetota bacterium
TAGGGCAGGTAGGAGTTGATATCCACGTTGCCCATTTTCTCTACCTTGGGCCTGTCCATGGGCGAGGTTTCCAAAATCATGCTGATGCGGCCGCGGCGCAGCTCGTTCATGCGGATGATAGGATCGATCACCTTTTTCATGAGCAGGGTTTCTATAGACGGGACGCGGCGAAAGTAGGTTCCGTTAGCCGCAAAGCTTACCCACTTGCCGATTTCCCAACCGGTTAGACGGTACGGGCCGGTTCCAACAGGCTCCACCGCGAAGTTACGCTCGTTCTCGCCTGCACGCAGGTTAGTGTCCATGCGCGCACCGCGGTAGCTGGACGGAATAATCTTGAAGGTAAGCACCGGGTACACGCGGAATGGCGGCAGGGGTTTGTGAAACTCGATGCGCACGGTGCGGCTGTCCACCGCTTCCACTTTTTCTATGAACGACGACAGGTAGGGCTTGCTGGGTGATTCGTTGGCCGGATCCATGTACGCGTTAAAGGAGTACACGACATCGTTGGCAGTCAATTCGCTACCATCGTGCCAGAACACTTCGCGCAGGAGCACGGTGTAGGTTTTTTTTGTAACAGGATCCTGCTCTATGCTTTCGGCCAAGGCAAGTTCCGGATAGAGGCTGCGGCCCTGCGAGTCCACCTCGAAGTTTACCAGGCCGTCAAACACAAGCTCGGAAGCGTTCATGCCGGATGTGTTCTGGGCCATGATAGGATTGAGCGAATCGGGCAAATTGGAAACCGCAACCGTTATGCCTTTGGGCTGGGGCTTCCACAGGAAGAACACGGCAGCCACGACGGCGGCCACGGCAAGCACCAGGCCAAGAATAAGTATGGTTCGTTGTTTGGCTTTCATCAGCGGGACCTCGTTATGAATGAACTGTACACAACCACCTCGCCGGAATAATCGGCAGTTTTACCGGGTTGTATCTCGAAGAAATATTTATCGGTAGGCAGCTGTGCGCCGGCGTTGAGCACGGGCCAGGAATTTCCAACCTTGTACGCGCGGTTTACCAGATCGGGTATCTTGTCTTTGTCGATGAGCTTGCCGGATTTTGTATTGAGCGGGAACACGCGAACCACACGGCTGTCGCTGAGCGTGATAACCAGATCGTTCATAACACCGCGGGGGATGGAAACCATGCCCCACCAGTAATCGGGCTTGGTAACGCCTGTAGCGCTAAACAAGGCTGGCCGGCTTTTTTTTGCCTCCGCCGTGCTGGACGGGTCGGGGTTAAAAAGTCCTATCATGATTGGCATAACCACCTTGCCTCGGCTTTCTATTTCCTTGGCGGTTTTTATCTCAGCTACGACCTTAGCAATTTTGTCTTCCAGATCCAGCTTGTACGCTTCCAGTTCGCGCATTGCATCCGCGTCCAGGGCATCGGGATACTTTGCGGAAAAGCGCTTCATGTCGTCGTACACCCGGGTTATGCCGGCCTTCACCGATTCATGGTGAGCCAAAAGCTCGTCGAGCGTTAGCGTGCCTGGTTTCTTACCAACCGGAACGCGGGCGAATTCTGCGCCTGCAAGCTCCTTGTAATAGTACGCCTGCTCGCGCAGCTGCCGCTCACGTTCTATGAACAGGTCTTGGCGCTTTTTCTTAAGCCGCGCGCTCTCTGCGCTTACTGCAGGGCTTTTGCCCAAGCCAAGCTTTGCAGCATCGCTTGCCAATGCTGCATCGGCTTTTGCGTATGCAGACATGGCCGCATCCAAAAGGCCCATGCGCTCGTCAAAGTTTTCCGTGGCCAAGGCTTTTTGCGCCTGGGCATCGGCATCGGCTCCGCGTTTTTGCGCAGCCTGCAGCATGTCAATTTCTTTAACCATTGCTTCGAGTGCCGGAGTCGTGCCGAACAGCTTCTGCGCGCCTTCCGCCGAAGCGCGGGCGGAAGCCAGATTGCCAGCCGTTATGTGCGTCCGAACACGAACCTCCGCCATGGGCAGGGCCCTGGCCTTGTCGCGCTCCGGAATCTTCAGTTCTGCGGGAAGCTTGGACAGGTAGCCGTACGCTTTGTCGTAGGAAGCTGCAATCTTTGCCGTTTCGCCTTCCTTGAACAAAAGCGCTTCTTCCAGCGTTTTTGCCCCGGACTCATAGATGCCCAGATAGCCAAGATATTTATCTTTTGTAACCTTGTCCTCGATACCGTTCCAGGGCGATTTTGCCGCCGCCGGTTCTTTGCTGTTCCATGCGCTTACGCCCTTGGCTATGGCTTTTTCATCTTTAGTACCGCCTGCAGAACCGCCGGTGGATACACAGGCTGCAAGCAGGGTTGCAAGCCCTATCAGTGCGGCTAATTTCAATCGCTTGTTCATTCGGTTACCTCCATAACAAGGCGTATGCCCACATCGACATAGCCCTTGGACGGGTTCAAGTCCCGCCTGTTTGATATGCGAAGCTCCAGCGGTCCATCCATCCACGAGCCGCCCTTTACGATGCGGTTCGCGCTGGATGCGTCGCGGAGCGTACTGGTCCACTGCCATACGTTGCCTGCCATGTCGATAAGCCCTATCGCGTTTATGCCGTTCGGGAAACTGCCAACAGGAGCAAGGCCGGGGAACTGCTCATCGCCTGCAAAGTTCGCAAACACGCCGTCTGCCGGAGATTGGTCGCCCCAGGGATAGATCACGTCCTTGCCGCCGCGGGCAGCAACTTCCCACTCCGCCTCGGTGGGCAGGCGCC
>JAKQNL010000260.1 GCA_029565815.1 Spirochaetota bacterium
GCGTAGGTTGAAATTGTTCTCTATGCTGTCAATGGCTTTATGGAGGACTTTTTCGCCGAATTCGGCAGAGTTGGACACGATGGCCGCGCCAAGATGGGCAAAACTCAGACTGTCTTGCAGATCCACTTCGGCGCAGCTGAGCATAAAGCGGGAACGCAGCCGGTCTTTTACCGAATTGACCACACGGCGCTTGTCCTTGATGGTGCCAGCCTCCGGCAGTTCCAAAATCACCTGGAACATGGAAACCACCATGGCTATCGCCTGCCCAAAAGCCCGGCCAGTTCATCCTGGCCTGTAGGCCGACCAATGCCGGTAGCGCTATGAGTGCCTTTCTTAGGCTGGCGGCGGCGTTCTAGGATCGTGTAGGCAAGCCACGCGCCAAGGGCTGCTAGGCTCACAGCGGCATCGTATGCGCCGTGGGCCCGGTGGTTTGTGCGGGCGTCGAACCATGCTCGGTATGTTCCGTCATCGGATAAAAAACTAACCAAATCGGCTCTGGAGCCCAGCCAGCTGCTCCACGCAACATCCGGGCCAAGGGCTGCTGCATAATTCGGGGTGCTCACGGAGCCTGTACCCGGCGTTCCTGTTTGCGATAGCGCGTTTACCGTTTGCTGCCGTGTCTGCGCTATGCTCATGCCTAAACCCGGTACAAGCCATGCGTCGCGCGCTATGCTAGCCAAAAAGCACAGCGACACAAAGAGGCTCAGGGCAACGAAAGCTGTCGCGGGACGGGCTTTGGAGCTATCGTGCGCAGGTCCTTGCGGGTAATCGCCACTAAAGTTTCGGTATGTCGTACAAGGCAGCACCAGGCGGAATAGGCGTAGCGCAGCCAGGCTTGCAAAGGAAGCTTGCGGTTTTGGCCATGCATACAGACCTCGAACCAAGCTAGACAGGTCGCCCTGGCTCATCCAGGCAAGTATGAAAGGACCTGAAGCAAAAGCTAGCGGAACCGCAGATGACATCACGGCTGCGAGCATGGATACGCTTGATGGCCTGGGCCGGTTCCATCCGGAACGCGCAACGCCAAGAACAATGAGCGCGCACTCGAAACAGAAAACAACGTCCAAAAACGCGTTAGACAGACCGAAGAACACCCTCCACGCCCAGGATGCGCCAAGGGCAGCACCCAGATCGCCCAGGAGCGCTATGGCTACGGACAATATACCGAGGCTGGATAGGCTGTCCGCGCGTAGTGCGGCCTTCTCAGACTGAGCTATCATGATATAGAATCATAAACATATACGATGAGAATGAAAAGATACCGGAAAGCTTGTGTCCCGGCCATGCTCGTGGCAGGGTTTGCGTTGGCTGCGCTAGCTACAGCCTACGCCCAGCCGGCGCCACTGCCTGCTACAGAACCGCCTTCTACGCTGTTCGCTTCCAAGTTGGGCGATGCAGACGTACAGCTCCTCATGCAGGGTTTTTGGGAGCTGTCGCTTGTATCAAGCGGAACCATAGCGTTTGGTGCAGGTTCTGCGTCGGCCTACAATCCGGTGCCCATCCTGTTTACCCAGCGGCCAGACCTGTACCTGCTTTTGGAATTTCGTAAAACCTGGTGGCTGGAAAGCTGGGTAAGCCAGAAGGTGGAATCTTCCCGTTTTGCCCTTGGCTACACCGGCCCAGAGGAAGGCTGGCTTAAGGAAGCGGTACTAGGAAACACAGGCATACAAATTCCTGCAACGCCGCTTTTGAATTTCGGAAGCGCGGAAGGCTCGTTTGGCGCACGCATGTCCGCCATCGATAACGACAGCGGCATTAGCTTTGACGCCATGCTCCGCTGGGATGGGCTACGCTGGCACAGCGTTCGGTTTTTCGGCTTATCCGCACTGACGCAAACCAAGCTTGATGCCGGCCAGTGGCTACGCTGCCGTTACTTTGTGCTGCCACACTCCGGCGTTTCGTCCTTGCAGCTGTCCGAGCGTACAGGCACGGTATCCAGAATCCTGGCTGCCGACGAGTACAGCGTAACACTCAGTACTGGCACTATCCTTTTAGCAAAACCGGTAAGCGGCGAACTGTGGGCAAGCTATAGCTCAGGCGGAACGCCCAACGAACTAAGGCTGTGGGCCAAGGATCAATATAACCAGTACGAAGCTAAGAACCTGTATGCGCTACAGGCTGTAAGCCAGGCATCACTGTCCGTTGTCCGATCGGAAACGGAAAAACCTGATCCAAATTTCATTGCCGAAGCGCTGCCCGGCGGGCTGGTTTTGGTACGTCCATTCGATGTAAGCGACCCGCGCGACAGCCTGTATAAAGAACCCTTTCAGGCAGATGCTCCGTGGATCTACACCCCCATCGCGGATCCGGATGCAAAAGCTCCGTATCCGCAAGCTTCGGGCTTTTCCCTGCTAGCCGCATCGAGCCAGCAACTGGAAGCTATACGCATAGGAAGCGACGCGATAGAAGGCAGTGTAAGCGTGTTCCGTAACGGCGCGCAAAGTTTTGCCTTTACCCACGATGCTGCATCCGGAACGGTAAGCCTTTTTCCGCCGCCGGCTTTGGGCGAGGACATACGCATCCAGTATGCGGTGTTATCTTCCGATCGCAGCGACGGAGCTTTGGTCGGCGCAGCCCTTGCCGTGTTCCCCCTGGGCTCTTGGAACCTGTCGCTTGGCACAGGCGGCCGCTGGCCATTGCCCGGCGTTTCCTATGCCCAGGATGATATAAAACCCGCTTGGGCAGCTCTATCCTTTGGCGCATCAATAGACAGAGAATCCTATGCATTCGCCGTCGATCTGTTGGCCCAGTACCGTCGCGCATCCGCTTCCAATCTATACCGTGCTGCAGGCATGGAGGACGAGCCATCGGCTTTGTCGCCCTTTACTCCGCTTGCAGGAGACCCTGCCATAAGTTCTCAGTCTGTATCCGATGTAAGCCTTCAGGCTGCTTTTCCAAAGGACATGGCAGCCTTACACGGCTCTGCATCGGTCAACCGGCTGCTGTCGATTTCTGTTCCTGGTGCAGGAACCCATGCCGTCAGGCGCTTTGTTCAGGAACTGCCGCTTTCCATGTTCGCTCGCTTGGAGTTTTTCATCAGGGTAAACAGCGGTAACGCGGATAACCTACGGCTGTCCTTAGGCTCTGCCTTTTCCTGCAGCGTAAACCTCAATGCGCTACCGCAAGGCATCTGGGTCAAGGTGAGCGCAGAGCTAGCTCCGGGCGGCAGGGTTTTTGTCACAAGGCCCGATGGCGTCGAAGTTGCTGGAGCAGCCGGCGTTAGCTCGTATAGCGCCGGTACGCAAGCTCGTGCAATAAGCATCGAGCTGAACAACGCAAGCAATCTCCTGTGTGACGTGGACGAGATACTGTTGCGCGATGCCGTTGATGGCTTGTCTGCGCGCGGTTTACTAAGCACTCACGTGGATAGCGAGCGTTTTGGCTTTACGCTCGATGCGCTGGGCAACGTCGGCATGCAGTCTTCCCTGTACGCAAAATCCGGAGGCCGCGCCCAATTCGGACCGCTGGCTATCACAGCAAACCTGTCGCCCCGGCTTGACGCAAACGGCCCAGAGCTGGCCTATGCCTATGCGTTACGCATGGCTCCATCCCAATTTGGCTTCTCCGAAGAATATTCCGCTTCCGCACAGCTACCTGGATACAGCCATGCAAGCAGCTTGTCTTTGTCTGCAGGTTCTGTGCTTATCGGGCTGGAAGCGCGCTCTGTGCTGGAACCAACAGAATCGGATCTGGTGCACGCCATGCGTAGGTCCTGGCAAGCCAGTGCTGCATGGGATAGTTACCTAGGAGCTAAGCTCCGTTATGCAAGCGAAGGCCCAGCTGTGGACGATGTTCCGGCTAGCCGTTCGTGGCTGGCTGCCTGGGAATCCTACTGGCCCGGCAGTGCCGCTTCTGGATCGCGAGTAAGTTCGTATTCAGTCGATGCATTCATGAAAAGCATAAGCCTTTCGGCCTCTCATGAGCATGAGCCGTCCGCACTGGCTCAATCCCGATTCGAGGCTGCACTTTCCAAAACCTTCCGCGCAGGTAGTATAGAAGTAACGCCCTTCTATCGGCGTTCCAGTACTCACAGCGATACAACGAGCGCAGATTCTTTTTCCGAAGATCAAGAAGCTATGCTCGATGCATGGCTCTTCTCATGGCCGTTTTGGTATGCTCTCCCGTTCGTAGAGTTTTTCCATTCGGCCGATAGCGCTGGCATTGCCGATGTGCAAGGCCTTGCGCGCGCCTGGGATTACCAGGCATCTACCGGAATCGGCCTAAAGCGTCCCATGGGCCAGGGGCTGGCAGACCTGATCCTTCCGTACAACCTGGATATTGGCTTTAGCCGTATACGCTTGCTCGCTGGTGATAGCTACACTGATTATAGTAAATTCACCTGTTCGCTGCGCTCTGCTGCGGTCAATCTGTTCGGCTCAGGCGGAGCCATGCCCCGCTTTCCAACACTAGCGTATGACGAGTATTCCAGTCGCCTGGAGCTTAGCCTGTCTTCCCTTTTCGCTGCAGATCCGGTGCTTGTTTCGGTTTCCATGAAGCACAGGGCCGACCTGGAATTTGCAGATGGCAAGCTTTTCCATCTGGAAAACGGCGCAGCTTTTGGCCTTGAACGAATAGGGGCAAGCTGGTCGGACAGTTTGGATCTTGGTTTTTCGCTTCCAAAGGAACGTAGCCTCCTTGGTGATATAGTCCGACGCTTGTTTACCATCCAGGATGAGCCAACGCTTCCAGCAGACGCAGATACCGAAACAGAAAATACCCTATCCCCTTGGCTGCAATCGATTCAGAATTCGAAGCTGCTTTTAAGCGACGCGTTTGGCCTAGTGCTCAGCGTCCAGGATTCTGCAACTGCGGATTTAGGATGCTCTCTGTCTGCCCGCTTTACATCGTCGTGTAGAGTCGCTTCATCGCTGTCTTTTTCGTTCCGGACGGAAGCCGGCTTACAGCTTCGCATGGCTGCCCTAGGCCCGCAGTGGAGCATACGCTATCTTATAGCTATCGAAGGCCGGGTGGTTTTCTAGCCGCAGCACCACCCTTAAGCTTGACAGGTCAAATTGCCTTCCTTATAGTGGGCAGACCATGAAACGACGCCTTGTTACCAGCGCCCTACCGTATGTGAACAATGTTCCCCACCTTGGGAATCTCATCCAGGTGCTTTCCGCCGACGTATTCGCGCGCGCTTGCCGTCTGCGCGGCTATGATACCCTGTACGTTTGCGGCACGGACGAATACGGAACCGCCACCGAAACCAAAGCCCAGGAAGAGGGTGTAAGCCCTGCCGAATTGTGCGGCCGCTTCCACGAAATCCACGCGGAAATTTATCGCTGGTTTAACATAGCGTTCGACAAATTCGGCCGGACTAGCTCGCCAGTGCAAACCGAGATCGTGCAGGCTTTGTTTCGTGATCTGGATGCAAAGGGCCTCATAAGCGAGCAGACTATAGAGCAGCTATATTGCGATTCCTGTGAGCGCTTTCTGGCTGACCGTTATGTACGCGGCACCTGTCCTCACTGTGGCTATGCGGATGCCCGCGGCGACCAGTGTGAAGCCTGCGGAAAGCTTCTTGATCCAACTGAACTTAAAGAACCCAAATGCTCAAGCTGCCAGGCAACGCCTAAGCCTCGAGCGACGAAACATTTGTATATAGACCTTCCAGCGATTAGGCCGCAACTGGAAAGCTGGATGAAAGAAGCAAGCGTAAAAGGCTTTTGGGCGAACAACGCAATCCAAATGACCCAGGCATGGATACGCGACGGCCTTAAGCCTCGCGCCATTACGCGGGATTTAAAGTGGGGCATTCCGGTTCCAAAGCCTGGGTTTGAGGGCAAGGTATTCTATGTATGGTTTGTCGCGCCAATAGGTTATATTTCCATAGCAGCCGCTGCGGGTAAGGAGCAGGGCTTTGATTGGCGTTCCTGGTGGCAGGATCCAGATAATGTGGAACTCTACCAGTTTATCGGTAAGGACAACATCCCATTCCATACGGTCATTTTCCCATCCACGCTACTTGGCTCAG
>JAKQNL010000141.1 GCA_029565815.1 Spirochaetota bacterium
TCCTATGAAAGCGGAGAGCCTTCCGTTTCCGGCAGCTGGGCCCTTACCGACCTACAGCGCAAACTAAGTGATGTCGCACAACTGAGAGCTTTTGCATCAACAGATGCTTGGAAAGCCGGCAGCATAAGCTTCGATACCGATTCAGATGACGCAATCCAATAACAGCCACCGCGCTTCCGGCATTGCCCTTGCCCTTATTTCCGCATCTGCTTTTGCCAGCTTGGGCTTGTTTGCAAAATACCTGTTCGCCTACGGCATGAGCGTGCAGCAGGCATTGGCCTGGCGCTTTACGGTCGCTTCCGCCATTTTGTGGATATGGAGTCTTGCCACAGGCCGCCACAAACGGCCGGCCAGGGACTACCGCTCGGCAGTGCTTCTTGGCCTTTTTGGTTTTGCCCCGCAGGCTGGTTTATATTTTGTAACTGTTAAGCTTCTTGGTCCGGGCCTTACCGGATTGCTTTTGTACCTGTACCCGGCCTTTGTGGTCGTCATGGGCAGCCTGTTTTTGCGCAAGCGGCCGGTGCGCGCCCAGCTTATCGCTTTGATTCTTTCTACCGCCGGCTGCGTATTAACCCTGTGGACCCGAGGGCAGTACCCTGCGGCCGGCTATATTCTTGGTGTGCTCGTGGCGCTTACGTATGCAGCGTACCTCGTGGCAGGCGAACGGGTGCTTGCAAAGCTGGATCCGGTGTTCGCAACCACCGTGCTCATGAGCGCCGCCGCTATCGTGTACTGGAGCATTACCCTGGCCACCAATGCATTTAGCCTGCCGTCCCAGCCAAGCGTCGTCGCAGCCGTCCTTGGCATTGCTGCTTTCGGAACGGTGGTGCCCATAGTCATGCTGTTTGCTGCTATGGCCCGTATCGGGGCTGCGGATACTTCGCTCGTGTCCACGGTTGAGCCTTTGGTAACCATAGCCCTGTCGGCTGCGATTTTTGGAGATCGCTTAAGCCTGTTGCAGCTAGGCGGTGGCGCCCTCATTCTGGCGGCCGTGGTGGTTATTCAGCTGGAACCGGTTTTGGACAGGGCCAGGCAAGAATCATGAGCACGTTTGGAAACCGTAGCGATGAAGCACGCTTCGATGAAGCGATGAGCCATTGGGAAGAACGCAGCCCCGTTTCGTGGCGGGATTTTTTGGGTAAGGAAACTAACGCATCCGATGAAACTGATGGGCTTTTTGATCTGGAATTCTTACAGAGGCTTGCCACAAGCACCATGCCCTTTGGCCGTTACAAGGGCAGTTTGCTTGTAGACCTGCCGGAAGCATACGTGCTGTGGTTCTCCCGCCAAGGCTGGCCCAAGGGCGAACTGGGCAGCATGCTCCAAACGCTTGTAGTGATAAAGGAAAACGGCCTTGAGCCCATAGTGCGCGCTCTGGCCGGCGCTCATCGTTAGGTAAGCAACCGGCTGGCTACCTTACTTACTAAAGTCTATGAACATTTTCGCGATTCCAAGGTGCTTGCTGGTTTTCTTACCGTTCACGTCCATGTAAAACAGACTCATGAACAGCCAGTTGTCCCGCTGGTATGCGTTTCCCGCTAGCGATGCTACGCCGCCTGCCAGCCGGCCAAAAGCCCCGCCTATACTTTTTTCGGTTTTGCGCTGCAGGTAGGTGGAAAAATCTTCTTTGTCCGGATTAAGGGCGAATAGTCCTACGAGGGCTGCTATGATGACGATTAAGCCAAGCGGATTCTTTTTCATGGATGCTCCTTGTGCTTGTAGTATGCCCTAGGCTTGTGAAAAAAGCAAAGCCAGACACATGGCGACAGTAAGCCTCATTGACGAGCAGCCATAGGCTACCATAGCATTGAAGCATGCACCCGCGTATCGCGTTGATAGGCTTACCAGCATCCGGAAAGAGCAGCGTTGGCCCACAGCTTGCAAAACTTTTAGCGTACAGCTATGCCGACCTGGACCAGCTGCTGTGCGAACAACAGGCTTGTAGCATCGGGCAGCTGTTTGAGCAATTCGGACAGAGTGCTTTCCGTTCGCTGGAAAGTGCTCTCTTGCAGGACTATGCGCATAGGGACGGCTGCGTTGTCGCCACCGGCGGCGGATCGGTAGAGCTCGAATCGAGCCGCCTTTTATTGCGGAACGCGTTTTTTTCGGTGTGGTTGGATGTGGAGCCGAATACAGCCTGGTTTCGTTCTCGTGGAAGCGATCGCCCGCTTTTAGCCAATGGCGGGCAACAAGCTATGGAAGAGCTGTATGCCAGGCGGCTGAATTGGTATCGAGAATGCAGCCGCTTGACCATACAGGTGGCTTCCAAATCCGTTCAGCAGATCGCGGAGGAAATTCATGGATGTTTGCGTTGAGCCAGGCCAGCTATGCGGAGGCTACCGGGCGCCTGGTTCTAAAAGCGTAAGCATACGCGCACTCGCATGCGCTGGCCTTGCGCGCGGCACATCGCTCATCCTGGCACCGAGTTTGTGCGACGACTCGCTTGCTGCCATACGCGCTGTTAGAGCTTTAGGGGCGCAGGTACAACTGGGTTTGCTGTTCGGCCTTCCATGTGCCCTGGTTCGCGGAAGCCCGCCAGATCGTTGGGTAAAGAAGGAACATATTTCCATCGATTGCGGGGAGTCCGCGCTGTGCATGCGCATGTTTGCGTGCATCGCCGCCCTGTCGGAAAAACAAATTACCCTTACAGCGTGCTCTACATTAGCTACTCGGTCCATGGCCATGCTTGAAAGCCAGCTTGCAGCCTTTGGCGCTTCCTGTGTAAGTAAGGCCGGCTATCCGCCTCTTGTAGTACGTGGGCCTTTGCATGCAGGTTCCGCCGTTGTGGACGGCTCTAGTAGCTCGCAGAGCATAAGCGGCTTACTAAGCTCTCTTCCGTTGTGTTCTGGCAGCTCTGAGCTTGTCGTGAATAATGCAGCATCATCTGGTTACCTTGATATAACCGAACAGGTGATGAAACGTTTTGGCGTTCGGGTAAGGCACAGAGAGCCGGAAGCAAGCGGGCCAGATACAACAGGTTTTGATGCAACAGCTGTGCCCCCAAGCGCTGTGCGCCGCAGCTACCACATTGCAGCGGGCGCATACAGGCCCGCTGTGTTTCGCGTGGAAGGCGACTGGAGCTCTGCCGCTTTTATACTGGCTGCTGCAGCTTCTACCAGCTCTGCGATCACCGTTAAAGGCGTACGAGCAGATTCTGTGCAGCCGGACAAGGCTGTGCTCAATGCACTTAGTAGCGCAGGCATTGTTGTAAAACATATCGGGCCGGATTCATTTAGGACGGCGGGCGCACAAAAGCTGCGTCCATTTAGCTTTGACGCAAGCCAATGCCCGGATTTGTTTCCTCCCTTGGTTGCCCTTGCATCCCGATGCCCCGGCCATAGCCATATTGCAGGCGTGGACAGGCTTGTCGGAAAGGAGAGTAACCGTGTGCTCAGCCTGGTTACAGAGTTTGCGAAATTGGGCGTAACAATTCGCATATCGGGGCAAACGATGCAGATTGAAGGGCTAGGACCCGGCACGCGCTTGCGCGGTGGCGTAGTGGAATCTCACGGTGATCACCGTATTGCTATGGCTTGCGCCGTTGCTGCTTTATCCTGTTCCTCGCCGCTTACTATTCGCGGAGCCGAATGCGTGTCCAAATCCTGGCCGGATTTTTTTTCTATAGTTTCGGCCCGCGGGTATACACCGAAAATCGGCTTGTAATCGATAACTGCGTATGCCCTGGCTTTGTGCTGGCTTCTAAGCCAAATGCTGCGAGGCTGTCTTCGGCTATCAGAACGCCATAGGTGCTGCGTGTAGAGCGTGCAAGAGCTTTTGCATGTACGCTCTCGTCTGTGCAGGTTTTTATCTGCAGTGCGCAACCGTGTAACAAAATAGTAGCATGATCTGAAACAGCTTGGCTTACATACAAGGCCTGAGCTTTTTCTTGCACGGCTTTTGGATGAAAAGCTATGCACGCCTGCACGGTGGACGCCGCTTCTGCGTGAAACTGTAACGGCGGGCCATTGTCATATTCAGGTTTTGATGGCAGGCAGCAGTAATCGATAAAGCCTGCACGTAGCGCAGCAAAGAGTGTGCGTCGATTTGCAAAGGGAATGGGCATAATGCTTGGGTCCCATGCGGTCAACGCTTTTTGTGCAATCGATGCATGGCCACCAACAAATCCGCACAAGGAATATCCGCTTTCCTGAAGCTGTTTGCTCTGCGTCATTATGGCTTTGTATACTTCAAGAATGAAGCGCTTGGTGATAAGCGCACTTGTTCTGGCTGCAAGTTTTGACAACACTGCTTGTTCCCGTTGTGCATCAAAGGTGGCTGTTTTTGCCCGCCGTACAAGTAGCGCTTTTTCCATGCGTGTTTCCAGCAGGGTAAGAATATCTGCGTCTATCGCGTCGATTTCGGAACGCAGGCTGTGTAAATCCATACGCTCTTCCTAGCCTTGTGCCGCTATGCCCATGCTGTGCCGGGCTTTTTCCTGCATGAGTAAATCGGCAAGCACGATGGCAACGGATGCTTCCAGCGCTACGGCTGCACGGGGGGCAAAACATACGTCGTGTCTGCCTTGCACCGAATGGCTTTCCATCTGAGCGTTTGCAAGATTTATGCTGGTTTGGTTTTTTCGTATCGATGACGGTGGTTTGATTGCAACACGTATGGCTAGATCGTTTCCGTTACTGATGCCGCCGTTGATACCGCCGCTGCCATTTTTTGCAGTTTTGCCATCTACCGAAACGATGGGATCGTTATGCGCGCTACCGCGCATCGCTGCGGACCGGAAGCCGTCTCCGAATTCCACGCCGCGCACACCGGGAACCGCAAACAGCATTCTGGCTATCATGCCTTCGGTGGAATCAAAATACGGCTCTCCCAAGCCACTGTGCATGGGGCTTACGCGTAGCGCTACCAGGGCTCCTACAGAGTCGCCATCCTGTGCCGCGCTTTCGATGGCTGCGTCTACGTTGTCTGATCCGCCT
>JAKQNL010000151.1 GCA_029565815.1 Spirochaetota bacterium
CTCCGTGCCCAGGGCCTATGGTATGCACTTGCCTTTCCCCTGGTCCTGTGGCTCGTAAACCCTTCGTTGAGCGAAAAATCCGCTCCTCAGCCGCGGGCGCTGAGCGTAAGCCGCCGTGTTGGAGCCGTGTTCCCGCGGGCGGCTCAGGAAGTGCCTGTTTCGCTGATCCTGCGCAACGACGGGCCACGGCTTGAATATGTCGATGTGCTCGATGGCGTTCCACAGGGCGCAACGGTGGTTTCCGGTCAGATACGCTGGCGGGGTAGCCTCGATAGCGGCGCGAGTGTGGAACTAGTGTACCGGCTCAGCTTCCGCCGCGGCTGCCATGATTTTGGGCCAGTGCTGGTGCAAACGGCTGATCCGGCTAGCGCCATGGATGTGAGCGCGGAACTTGTGTGCCCGGATCGCGTTTTGGTGCCGCCGCCTGTACTGATGGGTCCGCGCCTGGCGGCTTTTCCCAAGGCGGTACGGCCGTATGCCGGTGTAAGTACGGCCAAGAGGGCCGGTGATGGATGTGAATTTTTTGGTACACGGGTTTACGTTCCCGGAGACAGGCTGCGCCAGCTCAACTGGAAAGCCGGCGCGCTGTGGGGCCGCGAGCTGGTGAACGTATTCGAAGGTGAGCGTGCTATCGATGCCGGCGTCATACTGGATTGTCGGTCCGACGCGTACTACGACCACGCTCAGTTTGATGCATCCGTGTCAGCTGCCCTTGCGCTGGCAGAAGCTTTCCTGGACGGAGGCAATCGTGCTGCCTTCATGCAGTACGGCGCATCGCTTGCGTGGTTACCCCCCGGCGCGGGCAGCGCACATCGGTACCGCATTCGGGTTGCTGCCGGCGAGGCTGTGCTCGGGGACCATGCTGTGTTCGAACGCTTTGACCATCTGCCCGTCCATGTGTTTCCGCCCAAGTCCCTTGTGGTGCTTGTAAGCCCGCTCCTTAAGGACGACGCCACGCGCCTCCTAGAGATGGCCGCTCAGGGCTATTCGCTGTGCGTCGTACGCCCGCTTAAAGCGCCCCCCGAAGGGCCAGCTCCACAGGAGCTTGTGCTTGCCAGGCGCATTGTGGCCCGGGAAGACCGCTACCTGTCGGCAAGGCTCAGGCGTGCAGGCATTTCGCTCATAGACTGGTACGATGGCATGAACCTGCACAGCGTGCGGGACCCGGTTCGGGGTAAAGCCCTGGGAGGTTTTGCATGAGCCTACTGCAACGAGTGCTGTCGGCATCGCTTGTAAGCCTTGCAGCCAGTGCGCCGCTTGTGTTGGTATATATTCTGTCCTGGCGTTTATGGGCACGACACATGGATGCGCTTGGTCAGAGGCGTTTTATGCGTCGCGCGCTGTGGGTGCTGGCCATAGGCTTTGGCTGTACATTCTGTCTTTCCCTGTTTCGGGGCAGGGTAGCAATTTCCGGTGTGCTGGCAGTGCTACTTACCATACTGGTTGGAAAGAGCATATTCTCGCGCTCGTTTCAGCCCAAGGCTAAAGCATCCAGCCTCACGTCGTGGGATTCTACCGGCACCGATTCTACCAGCTGAGTTGCATAGCCATAGGCTATGGCCGCGTGCGACCCGGCTAAGGGCCCAAGCTTTTTTCTGGCTTCGTACAGGGCGCTTAGCCAGCGGTCGTAGTATCCCTTGCCCCTACCCAAGCGGCCGCCACAGCGGTCAAAGGCCAAACCGGGCATTGCGGAAACCGTATCGGCAGTGGCTATGGCATCCGGGCTTAGTATGTTTGCCGACGCCGGTGGCTGCGGTATGTCCCAGCGGTCGCGGGGCCAGCTTTGCCAGTCACCGCTCAGCTCCACAAAGGCAATGTCTAGCCCATCGATGCGTGGCACGGCTACCCGTTTTCCGGATGCAAGCGCATGCTCGATGAGCTCTTTCGTGTTCGCTTCGCTCGGCATGGATAGGAAGGCAAGCACCAAGCTTGCCTTACGGTATGCATCCAACTGGGTAAACAAGCTGGCCGCTTTGTGGCTACGCTGCTCCCGTTCGGCTGCAGATGTGTTTGCGAGGATGGCTTTCATGGTAGCCCTGAGTGCTTGCTTGTCGCTGTTCATCGACCTACAGTGTTACGAAGATTTGGGATACAATCAATAT
>JAKQNL010000268.1 GCA_029565815.1 Spirochaetota bacterium
ATGAGCATGACCACAGGAGCAGTAGGTTCCATAAGCGGCCTTATCATATCCGCAGGCTCCATAGCAGGAGCCCTTGCAGCTGCTCTTATCGGCAAGGTATCCGGGAAAATAGGCTATGGCCGTACCCTCATGTTCTGCTTAGGCGGGGCTTTCCTTTTTTACCTGCCCCAAGGCTTTGCCACTAGTCCTTGGCAGCTACTCTTTCTGCGATTAGGCTCGGGCATTTGCCTTGGCGGAACCATGCCCAGCGTCAACGCCCTCATAGCGTCCGTGTGCGACAAAAACCGCCAGGGATCGACCTATGGATTATCCTCGGCCATTTCCAGCACCGGCATGGCCTTAGGACCTGCTGTCGGATCCACCGTCGCGACGCTCGCAGGCTATCCGGCGGTATTTTTTGTCACCACCGGCGTGCTTGGCTGCATAGGCCTTATGGTCGGCATATCGGTGCGACGCCAGAGCATAGGAGCAAAGTTATGAGCAAGCTAGAGCGTATACTGGTTCTTGTGCTTGGAGTGTTTGCTGTAGCCATACTAAGCGGCACCGTGTGGGCTTTGGCCATAGGAGCGCCGGCCAGGAAAGTGGCCAGAAAAGCGGTTCCGGACAGCGCCTTGGTTTCCGCAAACCCGGACGCAGCCCAGAGCGTCTACGACCAGATAGGCAGGGTGCGGGCCGTCAGCCAGGACGGAGCCGTGGTGGTCGCCCATATCGCGTTTCCCGTGGACGCCCGCGATCGCGTATTTATGGAAGAACTACGCGGCAAGCGGCGCAACCTCAAGCAGGCATCGGAAGCGTTTTTCGCATCCAGAACCTCCGAGCAGCTGGATCCGCGCCAGGAATCTGTCATCAAGGCGGCCCTGCGCGATGAACTGAACACCCTGCTGGTTACCGGCTCGATACAGGAACTGTACCTGGCAGAATTGACCGTACTCAAGTAAGCCCCTATGCTGTACCCATGCATGTAGAACTGTTTGCCTTATGCGATTATGCCCAGGAGAGTGCCGGGAAACTCACTGCGCTTGGCATATTCGACGCGATAAGCGTCCGCGAATTTCCTGCTATCCATCCCATACTGTGCCTGTGCGCCCGTATTCGGTTTCCGGTATACGAACTTGGGCAACGATCTATCCATGTGGAGATTAGCGACAACCAAGGACAGCACCTGGTTCCCCCGTTGGACGGCCGGGTCAGCATAGACGGCATAGGCGGAGACTCTGCATGCGCGAACGTAACGCTCACTTTATTCAATATAAAGATGGAGCGCGAATGCAGCTGGCGCGTAAGCCTATCCGTGGACGGCCAGGAACGGGCGGCAATTCCGCTGTACATACGAAAACACACAAGCGCCCGCGCATAGTGTTACCTATTTACACACAACGAGCAGGGACATAAAGTCCGCGAGTGTTACGATCTGAAACACTAGGCTCCTAGCGCTACCTGCCCCGAAGCTTATGGGGAATGCAATCTCGATGTATTTCGCCTATAAATTCATAAATACCTGCAGGCTTCCTAGCACCTTTTTGCTCAATAAATATTTACTAAACAACAAAATACAATAATATCCCCATAAACTTCGGGGCACTAGTCTAAGATTGGCACACTTCTTGCAATTATATTTACGAACACAGATCGGCAGGCAGCCGATACACCATGAAACACGGGGCCGTACGGACCCCACAAACCTCAAGGAGGTACAGTATGAAGAGCGTGGTAACCTACAATCCGGAATCGGTACTTGGCGTATTCGATGACTGGGACCGCATGCTTGGCGACTATTTCTCCCGCGGCATGTCCAGCGGCACAAGCTCGTCCAGCTGCGGCTATCCTGCCGTAGACATCCGCGAGGAAAAAGAGCGCTATGTGCTGGAGGCAGAACTTCCCGGCCTGAGTGAGAAGGATGTGGACATTAAGGTCAGCGACCGCATCTTGAGCCTTGCTTCGATCAAGACCGAGGAGAAAGAAACCAAAGCGGACGGCACCTGGCTGATACGTGAGCGCGGCGTGCGGAGTTTCCGCCGAGCGTTTAGCTTGCCCCGCGACGTGGACAGCGAACAGATAGCTGCATCCTTCAAGGATGGCTTATTGACCGTGGTTCTCCCCAAGCGCCCTGAAGCCAGGGAAAAAACCATAAGCATCAAGAGAGCCTAAGCCCTAGTAGATCGGTAACCGGTGACAGTCACCACGCCAGCGGTGACTGTCACCATAGCTCGGGACACAGTCTGCGAATCACGGGCCGTTTGCGTCAGCAGGCGGCCTGTTTTGCGAAAAATCATCCCAAGCGCGCTAGAAACGTGATATTTGAGCTTGTCAATTCAGATTGCCCGGTCTACAATGACACAACAAGTTCCACAAGGAGGAACCATGAAACGTGTTCTCTCTGTTCTGATCCTGGTTCTGGCAGCGGCGAGCATATTCGTCGGCTGTGGCCAGGGATCTGCCAAGGGCGCCGAGTTCATTATGAACAACGGCACCGAACCGGCCACGCTCGATCCGTCCAATATTTCCGGCGTTCCCGAGCACCACATTTACATGGCCCTGTTCGAAGGCCTCGTAACCTACGATCCAAAAACCTCGTACGCCGCCCCCGGCGTGGCCGAGAGCTGGACAATCAGCCCCGAAGGTACCCAGATTACCTTCAAGCTGCGCAAGGCAGTCTGGTCCGATGGCAAGCCCATCACCGCCCAGACCATTGTTGACAGCTGGCTGCGCACCCTGGCACCGGAAACCGCTGCCGAGTACGCGTACATGCTCAACATGGCAGTTAAGGGCGCCGAAGACTACAACACCGGTAAGGGTCCCAAGGAAGACGTAGCCATCCGCGCTATCGACGACCGCACCTTCCAGGTTGACCTCATCGGACCGATGCCATACGCCGTGGACATGATGGCCCACTATGCGTTCGCCATCCTCCCGATGCACGTCATCGCCGAGAAGGGCAAGGACTGGATCAAGATCGAGAATATCGTATCCAACGGTCCGTTCGTGCTCCAGGAGTGGAAGCCCCAAGAATCCCTTACTGTCGTAAAAAACACCAAGTACTGGGATGCAAAGGCTGTTCGCCTGTCCAAGATC
>JAKQNL010000207.1 GCA_029565815.1 Spirochaetota bacterium
CTCTTCCGATCTGCACCGGAGCGACCGCTGGTCACCATAGGAAACGTACGCGACCTTGCAGTCCGGGCAAAAGTGCCGGAGCGATACTACGAGGACTTTTTATCCACAAGCGGAATGCCCATCACGATAAGCCGAGAGGGCCGAACATCGTTTGCCGGTTCGATAAAAAGCGTCAGTCCCTTTGTTTCCGCGGAAACCAAGAATTTTGAAGTACTGGTTTCCATCAACGGAGCCGAGGGCATGCTCAGGCCCGGCATGTTCGTGCAGGTCGCTTTTGAGCTACGCCGCTGGAACAATGTATACAGCCTGCCGTATACAGCCCTGGGTTCCGGTTCCCGTTTGTGGTGGGTAAAAAACGGCGTTGCACATGCTGCCGAATACAAACCCACAGACGGCTCCGATACACGCTTTATCGTAACGCCGGAATGGGCACAGCGCGACATCCTTATAGAAGGCCACTGGTTTGCCCGCGAAGGCTCCCCGGTCATCGTGCTTCCTGCAGCTTCGTCTGCGGAGAGCCACTAATGATACTCTCAGATTTTTCCGTAAAACACCCGGCCATCGTTACCATACTCATGACCATACTGGTGGTGTTTTCCGTCATCGCGCTTAATGCGCTCAACTCGGAGATGATACCGCCGGTTGCGCTGCCGGCAGCAAGTATCGTTACCGTGTACCCGGGTGCCAGCGCGCGGGATGTGGAGCGGGATATTTCGCGCATCATAGAAAACGAAATGTCCACCTTGGCCGGCATTAGCTCACTCAACTCGTCCAGCTCGGATTCCTATTCGGTGGTAACCATGGAGTTCCAGGCTGACGTAAGCGCCCGAGACAAACTGCCGCAGATACGCGAGCTCCTGAACAAGATAGCCGACCAGCTACCCGATGCCGTGGAAAGCGATCCGGTCATCTACATAACCGAAGCATCGGCGTTTTTGCCGATATTTTCGGCGCGCATAGAAAGCGAGCTGGATTCCGAAGCCTTAACCGAGTACCTGGAAGACCGGGTAAGCCCGGCCATCGCGCGTTTGCCCGGCGTGTCGCGGATAAGCCTAACCGGAGGCTCCAGCACAGAAGCTCGTGTTATGCTGGATGTTGCCGAACTGGAAGCCCGCGGCATTTCCGCGTTAAGCGTGTACGAGGCGCTGCGCTACAACAACCTGAATGTGCCGGCCGGAAACGCTAGCTTCCGTTCGCGCCAGCTTTCATTCACAACCGTCGGCTCGTATTCAGACCTGGAAGAACTGCGAAACCTGACCATAGGTTCCGGCGACGGTTCATACATTTACCTGAAAGATGTAGCCACCATCAGCCTGGAAACCGCGCCGCGCACCGTTCGCGTACGCCAGGGCGGAAAAGACTATGTGATGCTCGATGTCCTTAAACGGGACGAAGGCGACACCATAGAGATAGCCAAAGGCACTATGGCTGTATTGGACAGCATCAATGCGGAAACCGGCGGCATGATACGCTACTCGGTTATATCCAATCAGGCGGAAACCACGGAGCGTTCGCTGGCTACCGTCATCAACTCTGCAGGCACCGGCCTTTTGCTAACCATACTGGTGATACTGTTGGTGCTCCACGACATACGGGCAACAATCATCATATCGCTGTCCATTCCGCTATCCGTATTGTTCGCCGTGCTTGGCCTGTGGGCAACGGGCCGGTCGCTTAACCTGTTGTCGCTGTCCGGCATGACCGTTGCCATCGGCATGATTGTGGACAATTCCATTGTAGTGCTGGAAAACACCTACCGGCATTTCCGCCAGTCCGGCGACAAAAAGCAGGCGGCGCTTAAAGGCGCTGGCGAGCTGGGCGGGGCCGTGCTTGCCAGTACCAGCACCAGCGTATCGGTCTTCATTCCGCTTTTATTCCTTACCGGCATTATAGGCGTGATCATGAACGACCTGTCCCTTGCCATCGTGTTTGCGCTGTCCGCTTCTGCGCTGGTTTCCGTTGTGGTTGTTCCGTGGCTGTCGGCCATCATGCTCAAGCGGCCAGAAGATCAAAAAAAGCCGCGCTACCTTATCAAGCTGGAA
>JAKQNL010000209.1 GCA_029565815.1 Spirochaetota bacterium
CCTGAAGCTCGGCGATGTCCTCGTGCGCCTAGCCGGCGACAACCTGCTCCTTACCCTGGTGTTTACCATGGTGACGAGCATCATCCTGGGCATGGGCGTACCCACAACAGCTAACTACATCATCACATCCACCATAGCTGCGCCCGCCATCATCATACTGCTTGCAAAGCAGGCTGGTTTGACCATGGGTCCAGACCTGCCCATGGCCATTATCCTGCCGGCTCACATGTTTGCCTTCTACTTCGGCATCATAGCCGACATTACCCCACCGGTTGCCCTGGCAGCCTTTGCCGGAGCAGGCATTGCAAAAGCCAACCCTATCAAAACCGGCATCGCAGCAACCAAACTGGCCGTAGCCGCCTTTCTCGTGCCCTATATATTCGTCCTGAACCCAGCCATGCTCCTTATCGACATCCAGCTATTGCCGGCTATCCAGATGATAGCCACCTCGCTCTTAGGCATCATCGCGGTTTCCGCGGGCATGATGGCCTACCTTATCCACCCCATGCGCTGGTACGAGCGCATCATGTTCATTGCCGGCGGCGTGCTCATGGTCGACCCGGGTGCTGTAACAGACATTGTGGGTATAGCCGTTATAGGCAGCGCTGTGCTGATTCAGATACTGCGTAAAAAGGCGGCCAAAGCAGTATGAAGAAGCGGTGACAGTCACCACAATCATGGTGACTGTCACCGTATTGTCCTTTATATTGACAATTCCGCCCAAATAGTCAAAACTATCGCGACACAACGTCACGCAAGGAGAACTACATGCTGTTACAAGGCAAAAAAGCCATAGTCACCGGCGGATCCAGAGGCATTGGCCGCGAAATAGTCCTTAAATTCTTGGAAAACGGAGCCACCGTGTGGTTCTTCGACCTCATGGAAGGCGACTCCATGGCCGAGTACCAGGCCCTGGCCAAAAAGCACGGCGGCAAGGCGGTGTTCAAAGCCGTCAACGTCACCGACGAAGAAGCCGTCAACGCGGCGGTAGACGAAATGGTCAAGGAAGAAGGCCAGATAGACATCCTTGTAAACAACGCAGGCATCACCAAAGACGGCCTCCTTATGCGCATGAGCACCAAAGACTGGGACGACGTGCTTACCATCAACCTAAAGAGCGCCTTCCTCCTGTGCCGCGCCGTCATCCGCCCCATGATACGCCAGAAAGGCGGCTCCATCATCAACATGGCAAGCATCGTGGGCATCATGGGCAACCCCGGCCAGTTCAACTACTGCGCATCCAAAGCCGGCATGATAGGCGCAACCAAGAGCCTGGCCCGCGAGGTCGGCTCCAAGAACATACGCGTCAACGCAATAGCCCCCGGCTTCATCGTGTCCCCCATGACCGACAAGCTGAACGACGAGCAGAAAAAAGTCATGTACGACCAGATTCCTGTAGCCCGTTTTGGCGAGCCTTCCGAAGTGGCAAAAGTGTGCGTTTTCCTTGCATCCGACCTGGCTTCCTACGTCTCCGGCGAAGAGATAAAAGTGGCCGGCGGACTGGGCATGTAATTTTATTGTAACGAGGCTTGGGCGCGCCGCTCCTGGCGGCTGTGCCGCCTGCGCGGCCGCGCTCTCGCTGCAATATCTCCGGCGCGTAAGCGCATTAAGGCCCGCTCGTGCATACGCACGAGCGGGCCTGTGTCTTCACTGGCGCCGTCAATGA
>JAKQNL010000213.1 GCA_029565815.1 Spirochaetota bacterium
ACGCTCGGACTGCATCGTAAGCCCAAGCGGCTCCACAACCAGCATCACAACCAGCAGCACAAGCGACAACCAATGCTGCAAGGGGCTCTCATGGCCTGGGCCCAAGCAGCCGACAATCTAAAAGCATGAATAGGCACCGCATCCCAGCACTACTCCTCATCGTGTTTGCTTGTGCTGTCGCAGGGGCGCAGGCAACGAAGCACGTGGTCGCAAAAGGCGAGACGCTGTACAGCATAGCCAGGCACTACGGCGTAAGCGTGGACAGCATTATAAGCGCAAACGGCATCAAAGACGCATCGAAGATACTGCCAGGGCTCAGCTTAATCATACCCGGCACGCTTGCGACGCGGTCATACATCGTGCAAAAGGGCGATACCCTGTATTCCATAGCCAGGGCGCACGGCATGAGCGTCGATGAATTAAAGAGCATCAACACGATGACAGGCAGCACCATAGTGCCGGGCCAAAGCCTCTTGGTGCGCACGCCCGATGCCGCGCCAAGCCCGCCGGTAAGCGTAGCCCCTAGCACGAAGCCAGTGCCGGAGCCGCAAGCTCCAAAGGCATCCGCGAGCGCGGTGAGCGCTGGCATGTGGCCGGTATCCGGCGAGCTGTCCCGTATTCAGGGCAAGCTTGCAGGAGCTGCCATAGCGACCAAGCCGGGCGTGTCCATTAGCGCAGTACGAGCTGGAACCGTCATATCTGCAGGCCCGTTCCGTAGCTTCGGCAATATGGCTTTTGTGCAGGCTTCAGACGGCCTGGTGTATGTGTACGGTGGAGCGGCTACGCTTCGGGTACGGGTGGGTGATGTGGTACGCAAGGGCTCCGTGCTTGGGCTTGCCGAAGCAGACGGGGACGGGAAGGCGTCGGTATACTTTTTTGTGTTCCGCGGCGGCGACTCGATGGATCCTGAAAAGGCTCCGCGGGATTAAATTCCGGCGTAATGGAGGTATAATGCTGAAATATCAGCGTTTCGACAAAATTAGCGGAAAAAATACTTGCATTTCCGGAAAATAGCGATACACTACGTTGGTCATAGTGGCGCAGTATGCGCTACAGAACAAAGCGAAACGCTTGCCAGGGAGCCCTCATGAAAGAAACAGCTTCCCCGAAACCATCGTTGGCCAAAAAGGCCGTGCATCCTTTGTTCGCAAAAAAGGCGAAAAAACTAAAACCTGTACGCGAAGCCGATCCCCTTGCCCTGTATCTGAAGCAAATATCCAAGTATAACCTGCTTACCGGGGAAGAAGAGCTGTCCCTGGGCGAGCGCATCCAAAAAAGCCGCCACGCCCTTGCAGCCCTGGAAACGCTTAAAACCGGCAACGGTATGGACGAAACGGACTATCTGCGCGAGCACAGCCTGCACGAGGCCGAGCTCCTTGCGTGCAAGAACCGCATGATATCGTCCAATTTGCGCTTGGTGGTGTCCATAGCAAAGAACTACCAGCACCGCGGTCTTGGCTTACTCGACATCATCGACGAAGGCAACATAGGTCTTATCGAAGCGGTAGACAGGTTCGATTATACCCGCGGTTGCCGTTTCTCCACCTACGGCACCTGGTGGATACGGCAGGCTATCATAAAAAGCCTGGCGGACAAGGGCCGCGTGATACGTATTCCCATCCACATGCTCAACACCATTAAAAAGTGCTACTTTGTCGCAAAGCAGCTTACCCAGGACCTGGGCCGCGATCCTAATTCCGATGAACTGGCCGCAAAACTGGGCATGGACCCGCGCAAGGTAAAGGAAATCATGAAGCTGTCCCAGGAGACTGCATCCTTGGACACCACGGTCGATGAAGACAATGTTACCCACCTGGCGGACCTTATTCGGGATGAAAACGCGGTAGAGCCGTTTGAAGCCGTTTTTAGCATGACCCTGCAGGAAACCCTGGGCAACGTGCTTAAAAATCTTAACCAGCGTGAAATTACCATCATTACCCTGCGCTACGGCCTAAACGGTGAAGGCCCGCTAACCCTAGAGGAAACGGGAAAGCTGTTGGGCATTACCCGTGAGCGCGTGCGCCAGATACAGGAAAAAGCCATACAAAAGCTAAAAGACCTCCAGCAGCTGTCCGAGTATCAGGAGATCAAATAACCTGGCAGCATGAACAGGTTTAAGTAGCCTGACACAAACGCCCCGTGGCTAAAAGCCAATGGGGCGTTTGCTTTTGTACGATAGAAGCTAGAGCTTATGGTGCAAGAAGCTGAGCCAGGGCCGGGTAGCCTCTTCTAAGCGCTACATCGGCCGGGGTTTCTCCGAGTGCGTTCCGTTTGCTTTTATTAGCCCCCAGGGCCAAGAGCGCAAGCGCGCCTTTTTCCATTCCGGATGCCGCAGCGTAGTGAAGGGCCGTTTCCCCCAGGTAGTCGCTTAAATCTGGCGACGCGCCAAACAGGGCGCCGATGACACGCTCCCCAGACTGTAGGGCTATAGCCGCCGGCGTGGTTCCGTCTGCGTCGCGCGCAAACGGGTCTGCGCCACGGCCAACCAACAGGGTTATGATTTCCAGCTGGCCGGATATAAGGGCCCGGTGCAGAGGCGACTGGCCTCGGGCATCGCGGTCCGAAAGCGGAGCCCCAAGGTCCAGTGCAAGGGCTACCAGTTCCAGTACAGGTTTGGTATCCAGTATGACGCGCAGCACCGACCTGCCATCCGCGTCGGATACGGTGATCGTCCGGGGCGTGAGTATGGCTTTGAGCGCGTCTTTGCCGCGTCGGATTGCAAAGCTAAGCGGGGTTTCGCCAACGGCATCCTTTGCGTGTATGGACGCTCCGGCTTCCGCCAAAAAGCGCGCAAGGTCCAGGCGCTCGGCGTACACGGCTTCCAGTAAGGGGGTAGCCCCTCCGTCGTCGCGCGCGTCCAGTGTCGAAGCTTTTTGCGTAAGACTTTGCAGCGTAGCCACATCCGAGCGGCGTGCGGCTGCATGTAAGGGCGTTTCACCCGAATTGTCCCTAGCCAAGGGGTCTGCGCCGCGGGACAAAATAAGCTGGATGGCCGTGGTGTCACCCTGGTCAACCGCGTCGCGAAGCGCTGTTTTTCCGGTAAAATCGCGTATATCGACCGCTTTTGTTTTTTCCAAGAGCAGTTTGATGCACTCGTGGGCTCGCCAGTACACGGCCAGGTGCAAAGCGCTTGCACCGGATGCGTCGCGTCTGCCTAAGTCCGCACCGAGGGCCAAGAGCGCATTGACCGTAGGCACCGAATCCATGCGCAGTGCGAGCATGAGTGGCGTTCTGCCTTCTGCGTTCAGGCTGTCTGCAGGCACCTTCTTGCGGGCCAGGTAGCGCACGCCGTCGGGCAGGGCTGCCATAGCCGCGTAATGCATGGGTCCGTTGCCTGCAGCATCGTGGCCTGCAAGCACTGCGGGACTAAAGAACCATTCAGGAGGTCCGCCGT
>JAKQNL010000271.1 GCA_029565815.1 Spirochaetota bacterium
CCTTTTGGAAGAAGCCCTGCCCGGGGACGTAGCCCTTATCAAGGCCAAGAAGGCGGATAAGGCCGGCAACCTGGTATTCTCCAAGACAGCCAGAAACTTCAATCCGCTCATGGCTACTGCCTGTAAGCTCGTGATAGCAGAGGTGGAAGAGCTCGTGGAGGTCGGCCAGATCGACCCGGACCACGTGCACACGCCAAGTATATTCGTCGACTATATCGTGATGGGCAGGTGAGCCATGATAGAATACGTAGAAAACAAAGAGGTTATAGCACGCAGGATTGCACGGTTTTTTGCCACAGGCGATGTGGTAAACCTCGGGATTGGTTTGCCCACGCTGGTTGCTAATTTTGTATCACCCGAGGTTACCGTTATCCTTCAGTCGGAGAATGGCATGTTGGGCTTAGGTCCAGCGCCAGAGGCCGGCAAGGCGGACAAAGACCTGACCAACGCAGGCGCCATGCCGGTAAGCATACTGCCAGGCGGCGTGTTCTTCGACTCGGCCACCAGCTTTGGCATCATACGGGGCGGCCATGTGGACTACACGGTGCTTGGCGTGCTGGAAGTAGACCAGGACGGTAACCTGGCCAACTACAAGATACCGGGCAAAATGGTTCCGGGCATGGGCGGAGCGATGGATCTTACCACCGGTTCGCGTGTGGTTATAGCCGCCACCACCCACCTGGAAAAAAGCGGCGCATCCAAGTTGAAGCGCCGTTGCGCCCTTCCGCTTACCGCGGCTCGTGAGGTGAACATTGTGGTTACCGACGTGGGTTTCTTCGAGGTGATGGGTGGCAAGTTTCACCTGATGGAGTATTTCCCTCCTTACACGCCTGAATGGATTATCGCCCATACCGACGCGGATGTGGTAGTGCGCGAGGGCTGTTCGGCCTGCCAGTGCTAATGTTTCGTTATAAAAACTTTATTTTAGTTTGCCAATAAAGGAGTAGAACTATGAACGACGTATACATCATGAGCGCGGCCCGGACCGCGATAGGCAGTTTTGGCGGCGGATTGTCCACAGTCCCCGCTGTGGATCTTGGCGTAGTGGCTGTGAAAGCTGCCATCGAGCGTGCAGGCCTTAAGCCTGCCGATGTGGACGAGGTTCTGCTTGGTTGCGTGCTCCAGGCAGGGCTTGGGCAGAACGTAGCCAGGCAGGTACTCATTAAGGCAGGTGTGCCCAAAGAACGCACCGCCCTCACCATGAATATGGTTTGCGGCTCGGGCCTCCGCGCCGTAGCTGCTGCCGCCCAGGCTATCAAAGCCGGGGACGCTGGCACCATCGTCGCGGGCGGCACCGAAAACATGAGCCTGGCTCCATACCTCCTTAAGCAGGCCCGCACTGGTTATCGAATGGGCAACGGCGAACTGGTCGACTCCATGATATACGAAGGCCTGACGGATATCTTTAACGGCTACCACATGGGCATAACGGCGGAAAACCTTGCGGCCCAGTACGGGTTAAGCAGGCAGGACCAGGATGCCCTTGCGGCATCAAGCCAGAACAAGGCAGAGAAGGCCATGGCCGACGGCCGCTTCAAAGACGAGATAGCGCCTGTGGTGCTGCCTCAGAAAAAGGGCGATCCCATTATCTTTGATCGCGACGAGTTCCCGCGTGCCGGCGTGACGGCCGAGGCTCTGGGTAAACTTCGACCTGCGTTCAAGCCGGACGGCACCGTTACCGCGGGCAACGCAAGCGGCATTAACGACGGTGCGGCGGCCCTCGTGATTGCAGGCGAGCAGGCGGCAAAAGCGGGTAAGCCCCTTGCACGCATCGTGTCCTACGGCTGGCATGGCTGTGACCCGGCCATCATGGGCATAGGCCCGGTGGAAGCCGTCCGCCTAGCGCTTAAAAAGGCAGGCTGGAAGATAGGCGATCTGGACCTTATTGAAGCAAACGAAGCATTCGCATCCCAAGCTCTGGCTGTTTCAAAAGAGCTGGCTTTCGACATGGCCAGGGTGAACGTGAACGGCGGCGCCATAGCTTTAGGCCACCCCATTGGCGCGTCCGGTGCCAGAATCCTTGTTAGCCTTATCCACGAGATGCGCAAGCGGAATGCAAAAAAAGGCTTGGCAACGTTATGCATAGGCGGCGGCATGGGTATAGCCATGTGCGTCGAATCGCTGTAATAAAACTATTTCGCATGCTTTATCGGCCGCGCTCCGTTAGGGGCGCGGCTTTTTTTGCCCAAGGTTCTAGGTGCGGAAGCGACCAACCTGACTGGTAACGCGGCCGATGGCCGAGCTGTTCAGTTCTATCATGCTCACAACGTCGTTAAACGCTTTGCTTATCTGCTCCACGTCCGAGCTAATGCGGCCCATTTCGGAACGCATGGAAGCGGACAGCTCGTTGAGTTTTTTCATGCCGGAAACCAGTTCAGCTACGCTACTGGTCATTTCGCCGGCTCCGGTTTTAACCGTTTGCGTAACGCCGTTCATCGCGCTTATGCCTTCCAGCACCTGTTTGGAGCCGTCTGCCTGCTCCCGCATAGCATTGCGAATCTCGTCCTCGTAGCGGTTAACCGTGTCGATGAGGGTTGCCACGTCGTCAAAGCCCTTGGCTGCGCCGGCAGAAGCTGCTACCGCTTGGTCGATGGAATCCTTGACTTCCTTAAGCTGTACCGCCACCTCTTTGGACTGCTTGCCAGATTTTTCTGCAAGCTTTCGTATTTCGCCTGCAACGACGGAAAAGCCCGAGCCTGCATCTCCTGCGTGCGCGGCTTCTATGGCAGCGTTCATTGCCAACAGGTTTGTTTGGGCTGCGATGGCGGCTATGAGTTTGTTTGCGTCCAGGAGCATGGTGGACATGGTTGCCGCTTTTGCGATAAGCGTATTGGTCTCGCTGATGCGCGCCTTGCCGGAGTCGGCGGCCGCAAGGAGTTTGTCGTAGTATGTGTCCACCTGCTCCACGTTCTGAGTGACGGAGCGGATATTGCTGATGGTTTGTTCTATGCCAGCGCTGGATTCCGCTACAATGGCTGCTTGCTCTTCTATGGCCGTATGCAGGGCCTGGATATTTTTTCCTAACGAATCGATGGACTGGCTTGAGCTTTGTACCGATTGCGCTTCTTCTTGTACCGTGCTGCCTATTTCGCTCACGGCAAGCACAATGCCTTCCAGAGCGCTTCGCATGCCGTCGGCGCCGCCGGATAGGGTCTGGCATGAGCCGCCCAGTGTGGTCATGGTTTGGCTGATGTCGGAAACCATCGCGCGTAGGCTTTCCGTGTATCCGTTGAACGCGTTGGCAAGATTTCCTATCGCGTCAAAATTGAGTATGGTCGCCCGGGCGGTAAGATCCGCGTTTTTGCTGGATGTCAGGCTTTCGATGCGATCTTTGAGAAGCTCTGACTGAATTATATCTTCTCGTTTTGACAGCCACATCATGAGTAGAGCTATGGCTGCGAGAATGCTTCCTACTAACAGAAGAGAGGCGACGGAATTGTTCGGGCCTTGTGCCGCTGGATTGCGCATGACGTAGTAGCGAGCGATATATGCAAGGTGCGTTATGGCTGTGAACATGGCTGCGAACACGGTGATCATGTCGCGCGAAATGCTGAACCGGTCCCGTTCGCCTGCCCGCATCGTTTCCATTCTAAGGGCTTTTTTTGGTTCCAACAGTATCAGGTTGATGATGAGCGCGTTGAGCGTCGCCGACATGATGCCTTCGGAAATCTTGAAGGACAGCACCCATCCCAGCGGAGTGCCGCCTGGGCTCTTCCAGTCGTTCATTGCAAAGAAAACCAAGGTGCCGGCTGTCCAGAACAATACCGTTACGACTATGATGGCCCAGGGCACCCCGAGCGCGGAACGGCGGGCGGCAGTGTACAGCTTTTCGTCGCCTTCGTGCGTGCCGTCCAGGTAGCGTATCATCGGCCTTAGTATTGAAAGAATGACGCCTATCAAGATGAGCAGCATGATGCCGACAAGGGCGAATACGAGCGGCTTTTGGAAGGTGAACAGCATGCGTTCGCCAACCGGAGCATCCAGGAGAATGTTGTACAAATGGGTAAAGGCTTCGCCAAGCACAACGGTGGAAACCGGAACCGCGCTTATTGATGCTATAATGGGAAGCAGGAAGGAATTTTTCTTCATCACGAAGACCCCCATGCATCCCGGCATGCGCCAGGATGCATGGCTAAGTATAGAAGCCCGCTCAGGCTTTGTCCAACGCAGACTTGTTGTCGCTTACTGTTTAGCCCACAGTTTTACAAGTTCTATGACCGTGTCGGTTGCAAGCACCATTTCCGCAGCGCTTGCCCACTCGTGGCGGCCGTGGAAGTTGTGCATGCCGGCGAAGAAGTTAGGCGTGGGTATGCCCATTTCGGTTAGGCGTGCGCCGTCGGTGCCGCCGCGGATGGGCTTGGAATATGGCTGTGCGCCGGATAGTGTCGCCGCTTCCCACAAAAGTTCCAGGACCTTCGGCTGCTGATCCAGCTTTTTGCGCATGTTCAGGTACTGCTTTTTTATTTCCAGTTCCACCTTGCCGCCGGGGAACTGGGCTTCCGTCGCTTTTGCAAAATCTTTAACGGCTTGGATGCGGCGCTCCATGCCATCGTCCCTGAAATCCCGCAGTATGAGCTCCAATATAGCCGTCTCGAGGCCGCCGTGTATTTCCGTTATATGGTAGTAACCGAACCAGCCATCGGTGGCTTCGGGACTTTCCGTGCGGGGAAGCATGGCGGCCATGTGGGCTGCCATGGAAGCGGCGTTTGCCATGACACCGCGTGCGTAACCGGGGTGGCTCGATTTGCCGGTGAACGTAGCCTTAACCCCGTATGCGTTAAAGCATTCAGCCTCTATCTCGCCGCGCCTGCCGCCGTCCAGCGTGTAGCATGCAACTGCATTGATGGATTTTAGCGGAACCAGATCCATACCCCTGCCTATCTCCTCGTCGGGGCTGAAGATTGCGTACAGCGGGCCGTGCTTGATGGACGGATTTTTGAGGATATGGGCGTACGCGGTCATGACAATGGCAATGCCCGCCTTGTCGTCGGCGCCAAGCAGGGTGGTCCCATCGGATGTTATGATAGTATCGCCTACGTACGACGACAGTTCCTCGAATTCGGCCGGGTCTAGGGTCCAGCCTTCGGACAGACGAATGGCTTTTCCATCGTAGTTCTTGTGAACCTGGGGCTGTACGTTTTTCCCGGGCGCGTCGGATGCCGTGTCCACGTGGGCCATGAAACCGATAGCTGGTTTGTTTTCCAAACCCGGGCTGGCTGGAATCTTAGCGATGACGTAGCAGTGCTCGTCGATGCTTACGTCCTGTATGCCCAGGTCTTTGAGCTCCTGGACCAAAAGGCGGCCTACGTCCCATTGGCTGGGCGTGGACGGGGTGGATTCGCTGTGGCGGTCGCTGGTGGATTCTATAGCTGCGTAGCGAACCAGGCGATCAATGACTTCGGCCGTATGGGGCCGGGACAGTATGGCTGGAATGTCTTTCATAGTGCTGTATTATCACCCCAAACTGAGGTTTTCGCAAGCTCGGCCTGGCGCGCTGCACGCGTTGCTAGTTTGCGTCTATGCCGGGAAACAAGTGCTGCAAGGCTTGTGCCCGCAGCGCAGCGGCTAGTTCTGTAAGCGCTTGCAGATGCATGGACGGCGGAGCGTCGGCTGGGGAACACAGCATGACCAGCACTTTTACCCGTTGGCTTAAGGCTGTAAGCGGCCAGCCTTCCTGCCTTGCTCCCATAGCCAACACGGGTGCGGACAAGGCTCCGACGTGCGCGTGCAATAGCAGCACGCCGGGTTCAAGCTCTATGGGTTCCCTGCGTGCTATGGATGATAGCTCGCGGGATAGCGCTGTTGCCGCCCCCCGGTTGTCCGTAAAGATTGCCCCGGCCAGTTCGCGCACCGCATCCACCAAAGCTGCTTCGCTCATGTTCGCGCGTATGCGGCCAGCCTTGTGCGCATCCAGCACCAGGGGCGGCAGCGATGGTTCTTCCGATCCTGGGCGGGTGTCTTCCGGGTTTGGCTTGTCCGCTTCGGTTTGCATGTCCGTCAGGTAAAACAGGCACAGGGCGGATTTCGGAAATGCGTCTTCCAGAATGACGGACAGCCGTTCGGTGCCCGGACTCCAGCCGGCAGAACCAGGGCGGCTCGCTATGATGGCGAATGCCGTTCCTGCATCCGCTTTGATGCTTGTTGGCAGATCGCGCCATTGGCGTACGCAGCGGGTTTTTTTCGCCCCAAAAGCTGGATGGCTTACGGTGTCGCGGCCAGACTCGCCCAAAATCCACGGCTCCGCAGATGCAAGCGATTTGCCCCAGGCGCGGGCTGCGGTGCTCAATGCAGCTTCGGTGTTAGGATTATCCTGGCACTGGCTTGGCAAGACAACCACCAGCCTGCGCGCCGTACGGAACGCTTGCGGATAGCGGACCGAAACGATCATTGCAGGAGTGGCCCGGGCAAGCGCATCGTGAGCAAAGGGAGAGTTGCGAGCGCTACGGTCGGATGAGCCCCAGCCGAGCAGCAATGCATCCGCAGAGCGTTCCAAAACCGCCCGTGCTAAGCCGTCTGCCGCGCTTGCAGCACTAACTAAAGATGGTATCACCTCTACGCCGATGGCAGATCCTGCGGCGATTCCTCGTACCAGCGCATCTTCCGCTTCGGTCTGGCTCATTCCGCCGGAACCTTCCGGGGCGGCTACCGAAACGACGCGCACGGGAGCGCCAAGTGAGCCAATACCGGCTGCAAAGGCTATGAG
>JAKQNL010000234.1 GCA_029565815.1 Spirochaetota bacterium
CGTATGCTTTGATGATGCGCACGCCCGAAAAGCTCATCTCTAGGCGCGAGTTGATAGCGCTGATAGCTTCCTGGTTTTTCTGGAAGGTGTCGTAGATTTTATCCTGCGTCACGTAGAAAATGCCTATCATGATGGGTAGCGGTATAAGCGAGTACAGCGTAAGCATGGGGTGGATGAGGAACATGGCCGTTAGGCAGAAGGCAACCTTACTGATGGACTCCACCGCCCGGAAAATGCCCGAGCACAGGAACCATGACAGCTTTGGAAAGTCGTAGATGTCGTCGGTGAGCCTGGTTACCACGTCGCCGGATGCGAATTTTCCGAAGAAAGCGTGGTCCTTGCCCATCACTTTTTTGAAGTACTTCATGCGTATCAGGTGCTCGAACACGGAGTTGGTCATGCCGCGTATGCCGGGGAACAGGGATGCCACGAGCCCTGCGATGCCTACCGCGACGAACACCATAAGGAGGCGGTTTACCTCGGTCATTGGATCGCCAATTCCTGGCTTTTCCAAAAGGCCTTGGATGGTGTCCAAAAGCTTCATGGACAGGTATGGGTAGGTTACCGCAACCGCGCTGGACAAGAGCGTAAGTACCAGCAAAAAGAGTATGAGCCAGCCGCGTTCCGCGTAGATTTTCTGTATCCAGCGCAGGTGCTTTGTCTTAGGTGCGCCGGGTTCTTGTATTGTTGTATCGGCCATTATTTTATGCCGTTATGCTTTCTTCCCCGCTGTGGGGATAGTCGGTGGCCGATTGACCGGCCTTTTTCCCGCCGTTGTCGGCGGACGATAAATCGGGAAACTGTAGCCGTACCAGGTCGCTGTATTCCGGTAGGGTCGCCAAAAGCTCTTCGTGCTTGCCCTGGGCTATAATCTTCCCGTCCTTAAAGAACAGTATCTTGTCTGCCTTGAGTATGGACGACAGCCGGTGCGCCACGATGATGGCTGTTCGCCCTTCCAGCATGTTTGCCATGCTGTCCTGGATGCGCCGCTCGGTTGCTACGTCCACGCTGGCTGTGGCCTCGTCCATGATCACTATGTCCGCGTCAAAGGCAACCGCCCGGGCAAAAGACAAGAGCTGCTTTTCACCCATGGACAGGTTTGCCCCGCGCTCGTGGAGCTCGGTGTGTATGGTATCGGGCAAGCGCTGTACGAAGTCGGCCGCGTGCACCGTCTTTAGGGCTGCCAACGCGTCGATCTCGCCTATGCCGTCGTCGTATACCCTAACGTTTTCCAGCACCGTGCCGGGGAATAGGTATATGTCCTGAAGCACCAGCCCTATGGTGCGGCGCCAGGAGGACAGCTCGAAGCTGTTTAGGTCTACGCCGTCTACATAGATGCCGCCGGAACTAACTGGGTAGAATCGGCACAAGAGGCTTACCGTGGTGGTCTTACCGGATCCGGATGCTCCTACCAGCGCAAGCGTAGTGCCTTTGTCTATGGTAAAGGACACATGATCGAGCACCGGTTCATTGTCTTTGTATGCAAAGCTAACGTCGCGAAACTCAATCTGCTTTGTAAAGCTTGCTTTTAGCGAGGTTCCTGGCTGCTCGGGGTCCAGATCCAGTATGCCAAAGATACGGCCAAGGGCAACGCGGGCCTGCTGTATGCCGCGTATGTTTTCTCCTATGGAAAACAAAGGCTCAAAGAGGCGCATGCCGTATTCAATAAACACAAGGAGCGTTCCAACGGTTAGGGCGCCTTTGAATATGCTTGGTGCAACCAGGCTAATGATAAGCACGATGAACAGGGGGCCGCCCAAAAAGCTCATAAGTCCCATGGTGCTGTACTCGATAAGGCCAGCCTTAATTTCCGCGTCGCGCTTAGACTTACTCACATCCTCCATGCGCTTTTCGGCAAAGGCTGTGCGGTTGAATGCCTGCAGCACCTCTATGCCCTGCACAAACTCGGTGGCCGTGGCTGTTATACGCGCATATTGTTTTCTGGCTTTTTCATACAGGGGCCTCAGTTTATCAAAGATGAAAATGAACAGAGCCAGGAATACCGGCATGGGTATGAATATGAACAGGGCTGTTTTTGGGTCCATGGTAAAGAACACAAAAAACATGCCAAAAAAATACACGACGTTCGCGGCCAGCATGATGCCCGTCTCGCTGAACAGCTGTTTTACCTTCTCCGTGTCGTTTTCCACGCGGGCCATGAGTTCGCCAACCTGGTGCTGGTCAAAGTAGCTTACCGGCAGGG
>JAKQNL010000248.1 GCA_029565815.1 Spirochaetota bacterium
AACCCATGCGTCCGCTGTAACCGGGACCTGAAGTTTGGATTCATGCTTGAGCGGGCATCCGAGGCGGCAGGCGGCCTGGATCGCTTTGCAACCGGGCATTACGCACGCATCGCAGAGCGCAACGGCATTATGCACTTGAAAATGGCACTGGACCTATCTAAAGACCAAACCTATTTCATGCATCGCATAAAACCGGAATTGCTATCCACGCTGTGCTTTCCGCTTGGGGAACTTACCAAAGCCGACGCGCGTATCCTTGCAGCCCAGCGCGGGCTTGCGGCAGCAGACAAGCCGGAGAGCCAAGATTTTATAGCCGGCGGCTACGAATCGCTTTTTAACGACGAAACACCGGGAGACATCGTAGATGCTTCCGGCACGGTTATAGGCCGTCACCGGGGGCTTGCGCACTACACCATAGGCCAGCGCAGGGGCATAGGCGTAAGCGCCGGACCTATACCCATGTATGTAGCTGAGCTGGACCCGGTAAACAACCGCGTGGTGCTATCATCGGACGCATCCCTGTTTGCTTCCGGGCTTACTGGGCGGGATGCGTTTACCGTGGACCCAACGCTATCCGTACAGCCCTTCCAAGCCCTGGTACGCATCCGCCAGAACCACAAACCGGCCAGGGCGCAGGTAGTCTTGGACGGGAATCGAGCACAGCTGCGCTTTGAACTGCCCCAACGCGCCATAGCCCCCGGCCAGTCGGCTGTATTCTACGACGAAGACGGCTTTGTACTGGGGGGCTGTGTTATAGAAAGCAAACTGGACGCGTAAGCAAGGCCGTCGCGACAGTAAAAAGCATAGGGCGTCTCCTTACCGTAAGCAACGTGGTCCTATCGATGGGCCACAGTCACGCCTGTATCGATACGTCCAATACCGAATCTGCCCGTGTTCACGAAGCAATAAACCAGCTCGCGGCCAATCTAGCTTGACCCTCCATGGCCGGCCGCGGTATGTTCGCTGTACATGGGGGTGCCCCGGTTTCGACTGTGGCGGTCCGGTTTGATGGTTGCAGGTGGAGTGCCGACCTCCTACTCTCGGCAAACGTTTAAGTGCCAACGATAACGGCACCCTCGCCCTCGCCGCGTAAGCGCCGATAGCGACGGGCCCCGTGATGCCCTGTTCCGAGCGTCACGACCGGCCTGCAACCCGACCGGGACTTGCCCTCCGTCCAGCCTGCGGAACGGGGGGGACAACCAGCAGGATACGGATCCGAAAGCGCGGCGGCCCGCCACCCGGTTCCCGACAACTTGAATGACCGCCTACACCTGTAGACGCCCTCCTTCCGCGTCATAGGACGGGGGTTCGACTCCCCCCACCTCCAAAAAAACAAAGGCCCGCGCAAGCGGAGCCTTTGTTTTTTTATAGGGGGGAGTCGTAGTGCAGTTCGCGCACGCGCGAACCACTATAATAATTTCCCTACACTTTGGCGCACAGCGCCACACGGGCTTCTATGCCAGCAAACTGGTAAACTTTACCCATAAGTTTCGGAGCAGATATTCATGCTCGCAAAAGAACGGCACTTGAAATATGATTGCTGTGTGGAGGCTGCCATGTTTGTTCCCTACGCCCGCCTGTATCAGTTCGCGTTCCGCATCGTTTCTCCGCTCCTACCATGGCGGAGCCCACAGCTCATCACTGGAGCCGGCAGCGCGGGCAGAATACCGAAGCTGGTACAAGAACTGCATGTATCGAGTATCCTGGTGGTTACGGACAAAGGCATCGTGAAGGCAGGAATCATAGGCCCGCTACTGGAAGCGCTCTCAGCGGGCGGCATACAAACGTGGGTGTACGATCAGGTGGTGCAAAATCCTACCATACAGAATATCGAGGATGCGCTGGCCATCTACAAAGCCAAGGGATGCACGGCCATACTGGCAGTGGGCGGAGGCTCTGCCTTGGATTGCGCAAAAATCGTAGGAGCCCGCGTTGCTCGCCCACACAAACAGGTTAGCTCCATGAAGGGGCTGTTTAAGGTGCTCAGGCGCCTTCCGCCCATTATCGCCGTTCCGACCACGGCCGGTACCGGGAGCGAAACCACGCTGGCTGCGGTAATCACCGACCCATCACGCCACCAAAAATATCCCATAAACGATTTTTGCCTCATTCCGCACTCGGCAGTCCTGGACCCCAGCTTGTGCATAGGCTTACCGCCGGCCATTACCGCAACGACGGGTATGGATGCCCTTACCCATGCGGTGGAAGCTTTTATTGGACAGAGCAACACGCGTAGCACCCAGGCCGATGCCATAGAAGCAAGCCGGCTCATCCTATCCAATCTGGAACAGGTATACCACCATCCAGATTCGATAGACGGCCGAAATGCAATGCTTACAGCTTCCTTTCTGGCCGGCAAAGCATTTACCCGTGCCTATGTGGGCAACGTGCATGCCATGGCCCACGCAATCGGAGGCTTGTACGGCGTTCCCCACGGCCTAGCCAACGCAATCATTCTGCCCCACGTGCTGCGCTACTACGGCAAGAAAGCCCATAAACGCCTGGCTGCATTGGCCCGAGCATCCGGCGCTTGCAGCACACAGCACAGCGATGAAGAGACGGCAGACGCATTCATACAACGCATTCAGGCTATGAACAAAGCCATGGGGATACCGGACCATATCGATGCGATACAGGAAGCGGATATTCCATACCTGACACAGCATGCCCTTAAAGAAGCAAACCCCCTGTACCCAGTGCCCGTTGTGCTGTCGCGGCGGGACATGGAAAGCCTGTTCCGTATAGCTGGCGGCTGTGACAAAAAAAAGGCGGCACGCTCATGATAGACAAAGCAGCTGGCATCATCCGCGGCGAAGCCGGGCGCTACCTGGATGTAGACCTGGACAGCTTAAGCTTTTCCGTGCACCACCCAAACCCGGAAGACCTGTCAAACTACCTGGGTGGCAAGGGGCTTGGCTTAAAGATCATTTATGACAGGCTTGGGTCCCAGCTTGGGCAGGTGGACAGCCTTGCAGGGGACAACATACTTGCATTCCTGACCGGAGCCATACTGGGTTCCGGCGCTCCTTCCTCCGCACGCTTTGCAGGCATTACGAAGTCGCCGCTAACCGGCCTTATGCTGTCTTCATCCTGCGGAGGCCCCTGGGGCATGGCTGCACGAAGCTCTGGCTGGGACGGTCTTATCATACGCGGCCGCGCCGA
>JAKQNL010000263.1 GCA_029565815.1 Spirochaetota bacterium
GCTTCTGCCGGGCGAACAGCTACAGCGCCTGGTGGAGTATTACGCCGATGGCTTTACCGAGAAGGCGAACCAGGAGCGATTGAGCGTGATTAATGCCGCGGACAGCGCGGGCACGGATACCGTGCTTGGATACAGGAGATACCTAAGCTATCGGGAAGGCGATGACGGCGAGCTTGCGCATCTGGACACCGTCCTCGTGCCGAGCGTGGAGGAACTGAAGCCGGTCGCCTGGTTTGAGGGAGCGATAGGCCAGGAAGCCCAGGGTGTCGGCGTATCAATAGAAGGATCAAAGCGCGTACCGTACACCTTCGTGCCAGGTGAATTGCTGTCCAGCGCAACCCGCGTCCTGGCTCCGCTGTTCAGCGGCGTGTCAGATCTGGAGCACGCGTATATCCAGCGGGGAACCGAACGCGTGGCGGTGGACCTTGCAAAATTTCTGTATGAGAAGGACTTCAGCCAGGACTACCAGCTTGTATCCGGCGACGTTGTGGTGATTCCTTTCCGCCAGCTCTTCGTGACCGTATCCGGAGCGGTTAAGACCCCGGGCCGCTATCCGTACATTCCCGACCGCACCTGGGACTACTATATCGCGTTGGCCGGGGGATTTGACATTGAGCGGAACTCCGGCCAGGCTCTGCGCATAAGCGATCTGGCCCACAAAAGCCATGGCAAGGATAGGATCATACAACCAGAAGATATAATCGAGGCAAAAAGCAACAACCTGCTTTATGGTTTTGGCAGGGTATCCGGGATTATAGGCACCATCGTTTCCGTAGCCTCTCTTGTGTTGAGTATCTATAACATGACGAAATGATACGGAGCCTATGCTAAAAAAAAGCCGGTCCATTATGGACCGGCTTTTTTTATTCCTAGCGGTTTTAGGCAAGCGCTCGTCCTAGCGCTTGCGCGTACTGCTCCTGGAAAATGGCCGGGAAGCCGCCTGTGTGCCAGAACAGTATGGTTTTTCCGGCGTACATAGGGTTCTTTTGTAACTGATCTACCATTCCATAAAAGGCGCGGCCTGTGTACACGGGGTCTACTAAGATGCCTTCTGTGCGTGCTAAAAGCTGTATGGCTTGCCGTTCTGGCTCTGTTAGTACGCCGTAACCAGCTGCATCATAGTCGTGCAACAGCTTGGCATCCTGTGGGTCAAAGCTTTTGGATAGGCCAAGGGCTTGTATACCTTCTGTAACCAGAGCTTGCACTATGTCCTCGATGCTGTGCCCGCCGGTTTCGTCCTTGTCTATGCTTACAGGAACGATGCGACAGGATAGGCCCGAAAGCATAATGCCCAGGTGCATGCCGGCCTGGGTTCCTCCGGAACTGGAAGCGATAAATATATAATCTGGCATTATCGACAGTTGCTGTAGCTGTGCTGCAAGTTCAAGCATTGCATGTACAAAGCCAAACGCGCCTGTAAGGTTAGAGCCGCCGTATGGCACGAGGTATGGTTTTTTGCCTTGCTCGTGTAGGTTTTTGGCCAGCTCTGGAATGTCTTCGCCCTTACGGTGTTCGCCAGAGAAGTGAATGGTCGCGCCCAGCATGCTGGACAGAAGCAGGTTGCCGCCGTACGCGGCCGGTTCTTCGCCGCCAAGCACCAGGTGGCACTCTAGGCCCAGGCGTGCGCATGCCGCGGCCGTCTGGCGGCAGTGGTTGGACTGCTGGGCACCTGCTGTTATAACACTATCACAGCCTTCTGCTATGGCCGTATGCATAAGGTATTCAAGCTTCCGCGTTTTGTTGCCGCCGCTAGCCAGCCCAGTTTGGTCGTCCCTTTTTATGTAGATACGACCGGAAAAGCCCAGGGCCCGCTCCAGCCGGTCTAGGCGGTGAAGTGGGGTTGGAAACAAACCAAGCTGTATGCGGCGGCCCAGTACCTCGCTAGCTTGGGCGTGTATATGTCTATCGGCCACGTTAGGCCTCCGCGTTGGCGGTCAGGTAGTCCCAGAACTCTGCCGGGTACAGTTCAGGTACCGGAGGCGGAGGAGGAGGAAGGCTGGCCTGCCATTCCTGAATGCGGACGGCTCGCAGGTATTTGTCGGCAACGCTAGGGAACAGTTCCAAAAGGAGCTGGTCTTTTTCATCCTTGGCTAGCGGTGCGCCGCCTGCTTCCTTTATTGCCGGATTGTCTTGCTTCTTGTATTTACTGGTGTCGTACGGGGTTTCATCGCGGCTGCCGGCTACGGCCAGGCGGAATTCTGGGTCCACGGGGAAGGGCGTCTTACCGTAGGAGCCTTTGACCAACTCCACAAAGTTCTTGGATGCGCCTTCGTACATGGGTTTACCCTGGGCCTTGTTAAGCACGCACGCAACAGCTTGCGCTCCTACAATCTGGCTGGTTGGCGTAACCAGGGGAGGCACACCGCAATCCAGGCGCACCTTGGGTACGGTGTGCATCACCTCATTGCGTAGGTGGTCCATGCCGGCTTCCTGTAGCTGGCTCATCATGTTGGTGTACATGCCGCCGGGTATCTGGGCGTGTTTAACGATTTCGTCGGGCTCTGGATAGTTAAAGCGAGCCTCGATGCGCTGGCACAAGCTTAGGGTTTTATCGGTTTTGCCGGCCAGGGCTGATTCCACCGCGCCGTCCAGAAGGCCTGCCAGTTCCGCATCCGGGCTGTAGTTGGAAAGGTCGATG
>JAKQNL010000283.1 GCA_029565815.1 Spirochaetota bacterium
CGCGCCGCATCGCCTATCAAAAAGATATAACCTACGGCACCAACAACGAATTCGGCTTCGACTACCTGCGCGACAACATGGTCATGGAAATGAGCCGCAAAGTCCAGCGGGGCCACCACTACTGCGTGGTGGACGAGATAGACTCCATACTCATCGACGAAGCGCGCACGCCCCTTATCATTTCCGGCGCCGCCGAAGACGACACCTACAAGATCAACGAGGTGCAGCGCCTGGCCCATCACCTGGTCGAGGTGAAAAAAGACCCGGAAACCGGCGAATACCCCCGGGAAGAAGACGGCCAGAAAATGGACGGCGACTACAAAATAGAGGAAAAAAACAAAAAAGTTTCCTTTACCTCCGACGGCCTTGCAACCATCGAAGACGCGCTTAAAAAGCGCAACCTCATAACAGGCTCCCTGTTCGACGAGCAGAACTTCGAGTTTGTACACTACTTTACCCAAGCTGTGCGCGCCCGGGAACTGTTCCACAAGGATGTGGAGTACGTAGTGCAAGACGGCGGCGTACAAATCGTGGACGAGTTTACCGGCCGCATCCTGCACGGCAGGCGCTACTCCGACGGCCTCCACGAAGCCATCGAAGCAAAAGAGCGCATCAAGATAGCCAGGCGCAACCGTACCCTTGCAACCATCACCTTTCAGAACTACTTCCGCCTGTACGAAAAGATAGCCGGCATGACCGGAACCGCCGAGACCGAAGCAGTCGAGTTCCAGAAAATATACAACCTGGATGTGGTTGTTGTTCCGACCAACCGGCCGGTTGCCCGCCTGGACGAAGACGACCTGGTGTTCCTGAACGAAAGCGAAAAATTCGAAGCCATTTGCGACGAGATAGCCGATGCACACAAACGCGGCCAGCCCATGCTCGTCGGCACGGTAAGCATAGAAAAATCCGAACGCCTTTCTAGCCTCCTTACCAAGCGCGGCATACGCCACGAGGTGCTCAACGCGAAAAATCACGCGCGCGAGGCTATGATCATAGCGGAAGCAGGTTCCAAAGGCGCGGTAACCATAGCCACCAACATGGCAGGCCGAGGCACGGACATAAAACTGGGCGGCAACCCGGAATTCCGTGCAACACGGAGAGCGGGCACCAACGCTGACCCCGAAACCTATAAACGCATCCTGGCCGAAGAATTCGAATCCTGGCGAAAAGATTACGAAGACGTAAAAGCTGCCGGCGGCTTGTACGTGATGGGCACCGAGCGCCATGAATCACGGCGCATTGACAACCAGCTGCGCGGTCGTTCTGGCCGCCAGGGCGACCCGGGCCGCTCGCGCTTTTTCATATCGCTGGACGACGAGCTTATGCGCCTGTTTGGATCCAACCTCAAAGGCCTCATGATGAAGGTTGGCATGAAACCCGGCGAGCCCATCTACCATCCTATCCTGAACCGCACCATAGAAGGAGCGCAACGGCGGGTTGAGGAACGCAACTTTGACATACGCAAGCACCTGCTTGAATACGACGATGTGCTCAACCAGCAGCGATCCTTTGTCTACGAGCAGCGCGACGCCATTATCCAGGACCACGACCTGATGGAACGGGTGTCTAGCTCCGCCCACGAGATGCTCGAGTCCATGACTGATGCTTATGTTAAAACAGCAAAATCTGGCGGGGCCGAGGCATGGTCGGACTTCCAGGACGAGCTTAAGAGCACCTTCGGCCTTCAAGCCCCATTCCGCCAGGAAGACAAGGAAACGCAAAGCTCGGAAACCCTTTTGCCGGCCATCGCAAGCGCCATGGACCGCGACCTGGAAGAAAAACGTGCCATGGCGGGCACCGACAACCTGAACCATTTCTTGCGCTGGAAATACCTGTCTACCATAGACCAGAAGTGGCTCGATCACCTGGAAAACATGGAAGCCCTGCGCGAAGCCGTGTACCTGCGGCACTATGCCCAGAAAAACCCGCTCTTGGAATACAAGCTGGAAGGCTTTGACCTGTTTGAAACCATGCTACAGGACATACGCCGCCATGTTGCCGGAACCCTGTGCTTGGTGCGCATCCAGGCCCAGGCGGAGCGCGCGGTGAAACCGGTTTTGGCCGGAGCCCAGACTCGGCACGATGAGGTTGGCCAGTTTAGCGGCCCAGCCCTGTCCGCTCAGGCTCAAGGCGCGGCTATGGCAAACGCTGCCCAGGCACAGGCGCGAAACAGTCCCATGGCCCAGGGCGCGGTTCCTAAAAACGCAACCGTGGTTCGAAGCGTTCCCAAGGTAGGCCGCAACGACATCTGCCCTTGCGGCTCTGGCAAAAAGTACAAACACTGCCACGGAGCGTAAAGCGCCAAGGAAAGCCATGTCCCTGAATTGGAAAGAAATAGATCTAGTGCTGTCCGAACTGGACGTGGTAGGCGCTCAGGTCCAGAAGATAACCCAGCCTGCATACGACACGCTCGTGCTGTCGCTGTATAAAAGCGGCAGAGCAAGCGAGCTGTTGTTCTGCGTGGCCCACGGCGCATGCCGGATACACGAAACAAGCCTGCCGGTTCCAAAATCCGACAAGCCCCAGCGCTTCATGGAGCTCTTGCGATCGCAGATCCGCGGTACGCGCATAGAGTCGATACGCCAGCTGCCCGGCCAGCGCATTGTGCGCATGGTGCTGGGTTCTGGCGAGCG
>JAKQNL010000313.1 GCA_029565815.1 Spirochaetota bacterium
GGCGCCGATATCATCATCATCGACACGTCTGCAGGGGTTTCTAGCAACGTGCTAGCTTTTGTAGCCGCTGCCGACGACGCCATCATCGTAACCACGCCAGAGCCAACAGCCATAACCGACGCATACGGCATCATAAAGATCATCGCAACCGAAGTGGAAAACCTCAATATCGGCCTTAAACTGGTTGTCAACCGCGTAAAAAACGTAGCCGACGGGCGCAAGGTGGCCGAGCGTATCATCAATATTTCCGGCCAGTTTTTGAACCTTAAAGTGGAATACCTAGGTTGCGTGTATGATGATCCTATAGTCCCAGCGTCGGTGCTCAAGCAGCGGCCGTTTATCGTGCAGGACCCAAAATCCAAAGCCGCGATTTCGGTGCAGCATCTGGTAAGCAGGATAGAAAAAACCGAGTTTTCCGACGAGCACGGCATAGGCCGCATGATACGCAAGCTGTTCGGACGCGAAAACACCACTCCATAAGCCAGAAAACCAAGCCAAAACAGCGTAAAAACAAGCCTAAGCTTGACGAGAGCGCCTACTATGCCTTAACCTTCCATATATGGGGGGGAACGCATAGGTGGACACGGGCCTGCGCGCGTCTGCCGTGGCCGGGCTTGTAGCCTTGGTCTTATCGGTCATTGTCGCAATCTTCTCGCGCATTCCCTTCGGCATCTTGGTGCTTAGGGCGGTGCTTGTGTCAGTCTGCGTTTTTGGCCTTACCTACGCCATCAACTACATTCTCCGCCTTAAGCTTCCGGAACTGTTTTCCGATGCGGAAAGCTCTGGCGACGATGCAGTGGGAACAGTGGTAGATATCAGTATCGACGACGGCGGCGATTTGGCGTATCCTCAAAGCTTGGATACCCAGGCGGATGCACAGCCTGCCCGGGCAGCCACGGAAGCGCTCGATCAGGATGATCAGGCTATGGGTCAGTTGGAGCGCGAGGTGGAAGAACTCCACAGCGACAGCTTGTTGCCCAAGGAAGCAGGATCGGCTCCCGGACAGCCGGGCGTGGTAAGGCCATCGGTTACCTTGGACGAGCTGGACGTGCTGCCGGACATGGACAGCATGGGCGACTCGTTCTCCTCGGAAGTGGTTTCCGGCCTCGGTTCGGCCGAGGATGATTTCCCGGCTGGCACTGGCCCTTCCAGCGCTTTGTCTTCATCAAGTTCGGCCGGAGATCCGGCGGTTCTGGCCAAGGCTGTGCAAACCCTGCTTAAAAGAGACCAGAAAGGGTAATGATAGATGAATAACCCCCTGCTGGAACACCACAGCGAAGAAGAACTTTGGGCATCGTACAAGAAGAAACGCGATCCGCTTATCCGCGAGTCGTTTATCAAGCAGTATGCGCCCTTGGTCAAATATGTAGCCGGCAAGGTAGCGGCTAATATGCCCCAGTCGGTCGAATTCGACGACCTTGTGGGTTTTGGCGTTTTCGGCCTCATAGACGCGATAGACAAATTCGACCCGGAAAAAAACGTTAAGTTTAAGACCTATGCGGTAACCCGTATACGTGGCGCCATTTTCGACGAGCTGCGTAGCATCGACTGGGTGCCACGCTCTGTGCGGCAAAAATCCCGCGAGATAGAGGAAGCCATAGTTCAGACCGAGGCGAAACTCGGCCGTCCAGCTTCCGATTCCGAAATCGCCGTTACTATGGGTTTGTCGGAGGATGAATTCTCCAAAACCATGATGAAAGTATCCAGCACATCCATTCTGTCGCTTAGCGACGTGTGGTACTCTGCGGACGACAGCGATAAAATTTCCATCGGCGACAGCATAGAAAGCCCGCAAAGTATGAATCCGGATGCGATCATGGAGCGGGACGAGATACGAAGAGTCATCGTGCAATCCATACAGGAATTGCCGGAAAAAGAAAAAAAGGTGCTGGTGCTCTATTACTACGAAGACCTAACCCTTAAAGAAATAGGCAAAGTTTTGGAAGTAACCGAATCCAGGGTAAGCCAGCTGCATACCAAAGCCATTTTGCGTTTGCGGGCAAAACTGACCAACCTCAAGAAGGGCATAGTCTGAGATGGCTGCGCGCATTGGCCTGGATGCGATACGGGAGCTCATGCGCCGCTACCTGGACGAGGACGGAGACAGGCGCTCGGTTATTGCCGAAGGCTCAAGCCTGGATGAGGCCCTTAAGAACGCGTCGGTACAGCTGGACTGTGCGATAGGCCGGCTGGAATACGAGATACTGGAGCGCGGCAACGCAGGCGTTGTGGGTTTAGGCAAAAAGCCTTGGAAAATCAACGCGTACGAAGTATCGGTAAAGAAGAAAGTAGAAAAGAAGAGCAACACGGAACTGAATGTGGATATTGGCTTGCCCAAGGAATTCATCGAACAGTCCAAGGATGTTGATGGAGACGCTTTTGTGCGCCTTGCGCCTGAAGGTGCTTTGCTCAAGGTTCGGGCGCCGGTTGGCAAGGGTAAAAAAGCCAGCGAGAAAACCGCGGTGGAGCGCTTGCACGCCCGGGCAGTCCACGACTTTGACGAGAAGCTAGTCAGCGAAACGGTAAAATCGGCAGAGGGAACCTGGGTTCGTGTTGGCACCTTCGTATCCAACCCGGCAGCAGATGCGCTTATGTCGGTGGATATAGGGCTCCAGGATATGGAAGCCCATGTGGTACTAACCCCGCCTCAGCCGGGCGGCTGCGATTTGTCCAGGGATATTATTCTGTCCTACCTGCGTTCCAACAAAATTGTATTCGGCGTAATGGAAGATGTCCTCGTGTCCCTGGAAGAACGGCCGGTTTACAAAGAGCCGGTACTGGTAGCCCAGGGACAGAAAGTCGTAAACGGGGATGACGCAAAGATACAGTATCTGTTCGAGATAGACCGGTCCAATATGCAATTGGAAGAAAAAAACGGCAAAGTGGATTACAAAGAACTGAACCTGGTCCAGAACGTTGTGGAAGGCCAGGCCTTGGCCCGCAAGGTACCGGCAAAACAGGGTATCCCGGGCAGGACCGTAACCGGAAAGGTACTGCCCGCCAAAAATGGAAAGGATACGCCCTTGCCCCTTGGCAAGAACGTAAAAGCCAGCGAGGACGGGCTGACCGTCATTGCGACGGTGAACGGCGAAGCTACCTTCATAGGCGGCAAGATCAATGTGGAAACCGTGTTTACCATTACAGGCGACGTGGACCTGAAAACGGGCAACCAGTTCTTCTTGGGCACCATAGTGGTAAACGGCAATGTGCAGGACGGTTTTTCCGTAAAAGCTACCGGCAACATAGAGGTGCGGGGCAGCGTAAACCGGGCCGAACTGTCCGCCGAAGGCGACATCATCGTGCACCAGGGCATCAACGGAAAAGGCACCGCCATGGTAACGGCCGGCAAGAATGTATGGGCCAAGTACATAGAGAATTCCAATGTGATCGCCGGTGAGAATGTAGTGGTCAGCCAGAATATAGTCAGTTCAGAAATAACAGCGGACAAACGCATCATAGCCATTGGCGGAAAGCATTCGGCCATCATAGGCGGCCGCTACCGGGCATGCGAGGAAATCAATGCAAAGACCATAGGTAGCCCAAGCGGCGGCGCGGAGACTATCCTGGAGGTCGGCTCCGATCCAAAAAGCAAGGTGCGCCTGGAGGAACTTGACGGAAAGCTGCGGCTGCTTGCCAGGCAGCTTGAAGAACTGGATAAGAACATTTACACGCTCAACGATAACAAGCGGCAAAAAAAGAGCCTGTCGGAAGAAAAAGAAGCAGTTTTGCAAGACCTTGTGCGGAGGCGGGAAGAAACTGCGGCCGAAGAGCGTACCATCAAGGCGGAATACGATTCCATACAGGGATATTTAAGTAACCTGAAGGTCCGGGGTAAAGTCAGCGTATCAGGAAAAATATATCCTGGCAGCAAGATAGTCATCCGGGATATACGCGAGGAAATCAAGAACGAGTACAAGGCCCTCACCTTCTATCTGGAAAACATGATGATAAAAACCACACGTTACGAGGAACTGGATGATGAGTTCCTGAAAAAAGGCCCACCCGATGCCCATTAAGCCCATAGACCTGCAAACCCTGTTTATGCAGCTTGGACAAGTAGGCCGGCAGCAAGCTGCAGAGAAACAAGCCCCTATTATCCAGCAGGCGATGCAGGGCAACGAAGCAGCGCGCAGGGAAGCCGAAAATTCCAAAACCGTCCACCGCGTTGATGAGGATAAATCCGGGACCGGCGCTATACGGACGGACGATGGTGGCGGTTCTAACACGCCTGCCGAAGGCAAGCACCGGGACAAAGAGGCTTTACCGCCGCCGGAACGGGAAACCATAAAGGATCCGGATCTCGGCTCCCATGTGGATGTGTCCGGCTGATATGCTAAGTCTCGCCGTATCCATAGCCATACAAATCATCGTAAGCCTTTTTTTGCTTGCATGGACCAAAAAAAAGGTACACAAAGAATTGGACTCTGGCTCTACCCTTGCAAAGGTGCGGAGCGAAATGGGCGCGCTTATGGCCGAAATGGAAGGCAGCGCGGATAGAAATATAACTATCCTGGAAGACAGGTTAGCCAGCCTGCGCGAATTGCTTGCACAAGCCGATAAACGCATATCCCTGTCGGCTCGGGAAGATTCACGCAGAAATGCGGAAGGTAAGGTTCGTACTGCTTTAGAACGGGACGGCTACGCGCCGGTTTTGCCGGAAGTTCAGCCGCAGGCAGCGCAAACGAAGGTTGAGCCAACAGAGGCAGTAGCGCCACCCAAAGTGGCTCCGCCTTTGGCGGCAAAGAGCCCGGATATACCCTTCATACGCTTTTCGGAAAAACCCGTATCCATAGAAGCGCCCTTTGCGCAAAAAGCGCTTGAACTATCCAAGCGCGGTTTTTCTAGCGACATCATCGCGGCCAGGCTTAATTCAACGCTCAGTGAGGTTGAACTAGCCCTTGCCATGGGACTGGCTCGTGACAAGAGTAAGCCGCAAGACGATTCCGGTGGGCTGTCTTTCTAAGCACAATCCGCTTAAGCGTTCAGGCCGTATTCCACAAGCTTTTGATACAGCGTTTTTCTACTAATGCCCAGTATGTCCGCAGTTTTACTTTTATTACCGCCGTGCTTTGCAAGCGTTTCGCGTATGATTATCCGTTCCGCATTGGCTAGGCTAGAGCCTGGTTCTATGCGGATAACGCTGTCCTCGCTTGCGCTCCGTATTCCCGGTGGTAAATCATCGGGGCCGATAAGGCCGCCCGAAGCAAGCACGACCGCGCTCTCTATGCAGTTACGCAGCTCCCGCACGTTGCCAGGCCAGGAGTATGCGTACAGGGCCGCTCGTGCTTTAGGATCAAAACCTTGGACGTCTTTTGAGTTGTCCTGGGCAAACTCATTAAGAAAAGCTAACGCCAAAAGCGGAATGTCCTCGCGTCTTTCCCGTAGCGGCGGCACGTGGATGTTCACGACATTGAGCCGGTAATACAGATCCTCCCGGAAGCTGCCTTTTGCGATTTCCTCTTTTAAGTCCCTGTTGGTTGCTGCGATAAGGCGAACATCCACTTCTAGGGTGCTTTCGCCGCCAACCCGCTCGAATTTTTTTTCCTGAAGGACGCGCAATATCTTTATCTGAACGCCTTGGTTTATCTCTCCAATTTCGTCCAAAAATAGCGATCCTTCGTTAGCAAGCTCAAAACGGCCCTTCTTCCGGTTTGCGGCTCCGGTAAACGATCCTTTTTCATGGCCAAAGAGCTCGCTCTCCAACAGCGATTCGGCCAGGGCGGCGCAGTGAACTTTTATAAACGGTTTGTTTGCCCTGGGCGACAGGTTGTGGAGGGCATCCGCTACCAGCTCTTTTCCAACGCCGCTTTCTCCGGTAATAAGGACGTTCGCTTTGGTCGGAGCAACCTTACGCACGAGGTCAAATACTTTTTGCATCGCCTGGCTCTTGCCTACGATGCTGGACGATCGCTTTTGGTTTTCTACTTCCCGTAAAAGTTCCTGGTTTTGTCTGGCTAGCTCGCGGCTTTCCAGGGCACGGCGCACCAGCAGGGCTAGGTGTTCCAGGTTTACCGGTTTGGTCATGAAGTCGTATGCGCCGACGCGCATGGCCGTTACCGCATCCTCTACGGTTCCGTGGCCGGTGAGTACGATGACAGGCACCGAC
>JAKQNL010000315.1 GCA_029565815.1 Spirochaetota bacterium
ACGTTGCCGTCGGAAAACAGGCCTATGAAATGCAGTGATCCTTGTATAGCTACCAGCTTCTTCCAGGTAGGGCCTTCAAACATGGCCCCTGAGTTGATAGATGCTGAAACCAGCTTTGCGCCCTGCGCAAACACCCGGCCACAGCCTATGGCGTTGTGGCCAACCTCGGAATTGCCCATATCATCGTCGGACGGCAAGCCTACAGCTTTGCCGTGTGCTTTAAGTTTGGTGTTCGGACACGAGGCTTCCAGTGCCCGGAAGGTTTTTAGGTGTGCAGCCGCAACCGCATCCCCTTCCGTATACGCGCCGTAGCCTACTCCGTCCATGATGACAAGCACGATGGGACCGCGCCGACCTTTGTAAGCCGGGTTTCGTTGCAGCGAGATGGACATAGTATCTCCTTGGCATGCAGATGGCGTAGGATTATCGCTTACAGGGCATTCCGGCCGCAAAAGCTACCGATGCTAGAAACCGGTAATCGATATATCACTCGCCAAAATATTCAATAAGCGTACGCACGTGTAGGTTGCCAACGGCCGATGCGTAGTTCAAAAAAGGCAGGCCGATGACGGAAAACACGCCAACCGGTTGGGCCCCTCCTGCAATGAGGAGGTCCGCTGCGGCTCGAATAGTTCCGCCTGTGGCTATCAGGTCGTCTACGATGAGCACCCTGCCGCCTTGTGGGATATCGGCCGTGTGCATTTCTATCTCGGCCTGGCCGTATTCCAGCGCATAGGAGCGCGATATGGTTTTCCCCGGCAGTTTGCCCTTTTTTCGCACCAGGATTATAGGCAGACCAAGTTCCCGGGCAAAGGGCGCGGCAAACAAAAAGCCCCGCGACTCAACCGCCGCAACCGCATCCAACTGTTCGTGCCTGTAGGTTTTTACCATGGTATCGATGCAATAATCGAAAGCGCTTGGATTGGACAGCACGCTGGTTATGTCGTAGAACAAAATGCCGGGCTTTGGAAAATCAGGCACCTTGCGTATCGCGTCGTCAAGGTTAAAGCCTTCGGACATAGTTACCTCGCTCTATGGGTAGTGGGCATCCGCTTCCAGAACGGAATCAGACGCGGGTAAGAAGGCCGGCGGCCCAGGATTTTAGGAGACCGTCGCCAGAAACGGACAGCTCCTCTTTTACAAGTGACAGCTCGGCCGGCGCAAAGCTGGTCTGTAACGCTGCCGAAGCGCCCATGCTGCCTACAAAAAAGCCGGCTCGACGCCCGGCCAGGTTAATGCCGGTCATAATGCGCTTGAGTTCCGCCCAGGATTTGTCATTGTGGTTTGACACGCCAAATGCGAAGGTGGAGCTTGCAAGGACCTCCGGAACGGACACTTCCGAGGCGGCTCGTACTTTAACCGCGGCTTTGCGGGATAAGGCTGCCTTTATTTCCTTGGCTGCGCTTTCCAGTGCCCCGTCGCCATCCTCGTACACGACGAGGACCTTGGATTTATCGTTTTCCACGGTACTTTTCATACTAGTACCGCTTTGTCCCCATGTCAAGGCGCAGCATGCTAGGGTTCTGCCCGGGTTTTTATTGCTACGATAAGCCAGTCTGCAAAACCTGCTACGGCTGCAACGGCCGCTGCCGACAAGAACATGGTACGTTGCTCGCCTGCGCTGGGCGCATAGGAAAACTCGTTTTTAAACGGCCAGGGAACAAAGCGCGGGTCAAAGCCGTTGGATGCGTAGCGGGCAAAGTCAAAAGCCAACTTGGTGTAGAATAGAGCTATGGGAAATGAGCCAAGGCTAACAATCTCCCAGCGCCTAAGCTCGTGCGCCCAAGCAGGAAACTCGTCGGCCGTATAGGCTTGTGGTAAGGGTGAAGGCGCGCTTTGCGCCCCGATCGAAGCTACAAGCCCGAGCGCACATAGGCACAGTACAGGCCGTTTCATACAGCATCCCGTCTGCCAAAAATGGCAGTGCCTATGCGCACCAAGGTCGAGCCTTCGGCTATAGCCAGCTCCAGGTCATTGGTCATGCCCATGGATAAGGTATCCCAGTCTTCGGACTGAGCACAGGGGGCTTCCTGGAAAGCTATCCGGCATGCGCGGAATGA
>JAKQNL010000346.1 GCA_029565815.1 Spirochaetota bacterium
TGCCGCCGCGCGAATGCCTAACACTAAACCCTTGCCCTGGAATCGTCAAGGAAGCCCTACACAAAACCATTGCGCCCGACCATACTTGCGTACATGGAACGATACACAGCCCTAGCCGGTTTTTCGCCCTGGCAGGCTTGGCACATACACAGCACCACCAGCACCATGGAAGACGCGCGTTTTCTGTCTACGACCGCAGAACGGGGCTTTGTCATAGCCGATTACCAAAGCGCTGGCAGGGGTAGACTTCCTGGCAGGCGGTGGCTGGCCGATAGCGGTAAAAGCCTCCTTGTCAGTTTCTGGCTGCCCGCAAGCGATTTCCATGACGCTCCCATACCCTTGGCAGTAGGACTAGCGCTCATGGACGCATGCTCGCTGTGGGCGGCGTCCGTTGGGTGTACGCTGGACCTGCGTATCAAGTGGCCAAACGACCTGTTTGCTGGCGGCAAAAAACTGGGCGGCATCGTGTGTGAATCCTTTAAGCACGAAGAGCTAAGCGGACAGAATTCCGGTAACACTGTCATCATTGCAGGCATAGGCATCAATCTAAGCCAGGGCGAATTCCATGGCAGCTACCGGACCCAGCCCTCTTCGCTGTACACGGTGACAGGCACGTCCCCAAGCCCGCTAGCCTTGGTAGGCCTACTGGCTACTCAGCTTACACATAAGCCGGGATCACAATGGCGAGCGCGCATGATGGGCAGCCTCTACGGTTTGGGCAAAACGGTACGCTTTCGGCCGGGTGCAAACTCCTTAGAACCCGTTGTCGGCACGCTGGCAGGCATAGGCGCAGACGGCTCCGTCATCATCGAAACGAATGATGGCACACAAAATTACTTGTCCGGGGACCTTGAGTACGATAGCGACGCCGATTGACGCCGGCGGGTGGGCATAGTAATCTATATGCAGATGGCAGAGATAAAGCTCGGCACGCCTGGCGGCAAGGAAGCGGAAAAATCCGATGCAAGCCTAGGCTTTTTTCAGAAGCTCCTCAAAGTATTCGTTGGAAACGATCCAGACGCGGAAAAACGTCGACTGCTTAAGCTCCTTGCCAAGGACCTTACCCACTCCCGCTACCGCTTTTACAAGCCGAAAACATCGGAAGCCCTGCCGGCTCTAGCCAAATTCTTTTATGAGATATACCGTGTCATTGCCCCGTCGCAGGTGCTCCTTAACAATGCAGCCCAAAGCGGCGTGCTAAAGGCATTTGTGATAGAAAGTTTTCTGTCCAAGGAACAGCGCGACTTGTCAGAACGCCTTACCGACACATATATCAACGAAAAGGCCGCCACCATGCCGGTCAAAGACCTGCAGGAGATGGTCAAGCGCGACATGATCTCGTTCTTCACGGTTTTCGACGCCGAAAAAAGTAGCCAAATAGACAGCGCCTACTCTACGCTGCTTTCGTTCATCAATTTCATCAATTTTGACTTCTTTTTCCTTCTAAAAAAATTCGACTCGAACATCAGCGAGCGCAGTTTCGTGTACAACCCCCGCTGGGAAACCATAGCGGCAGAGTACATAGCCGACGACCTGCACGACTTTCTGGAAGTGTTCATACCGCTCAACCTCGGCGCGGATTGGAAGCGCATTTTTTCCGCGCTTAAAGAGTACCGCAACATGGATGTCATCCAGATAGAGGCGTGGCTAAAACTTGCGCCAGCCATCCGGGATGTCCGCACTTCGGGCGTGCTTGAAATGATTGTCCGCCACGTAAAAAAAGACCCGAACATGATGTTCCCGCCGCGAACAACCAACGAGCGTATCGTCGAGGCGTTTGTAGACAAGCTAAAGAACCAATCCGCGATGCTTGTGCAAAAAATATCACAGGAACGGCGCAACTCGAAAATAGACGAACTTGCAAAAGCCATCTTTGGGACCACCGTGGTTGTCCGCCTTAAAAACTACACGGAAAAGGCAAACATGATGTTTGCCAAAAAGATGCTGGGCGGATACATACAGACACAAGCGCTCAATTACCTGAAAGCATTTTTAATTGACTACTTCAAGAAGGATGTGCGAGAGCTGGTAGACGGTTTGCTTATACGCGGCCAATGGTCTACCGCGGTGCAGTCGCAGCAATTGTCCGACGGATACCACGCCATTTTGGAAGTGTCGGAAGCCATTATCCTGTTTGACGACTCGCTAGCCGACGAGGGCGAGCTGGGCACGCGCATACGCACC
>JAKQNL010000376.1 GCA_029565815.1 Spirochaetota bacterium
GCTTCTAGTCTCGTTGCCCCTTGCCCCACAGCCTGTCGTATGGCTATCTTTTTACCCGTCGCGCATACAGTGCGGACCCAAAGCCATAACGGCGCACATACCTACCCAGGAGCATGTCTCATGTCCACCCACCAGTTTCAGACCGAGGTTAGCCAACTCCTCAAACTCATCATCCACTCCCTGTATTCCCACCGCGAAATATTCCTTAGGGAGCTGGTGTCAAACGCATCCGACGCGATAGACAAACTGCGCTACCTGTGCGCATCCGACGAACAGTACAAAGCCATAAGCTTTGATCCGCTCATTCGCATATCCTTCGACGCAGCGGCCGGTACCCTTACCATAGAAGATAACGGCATAGGCATGAACGAAAGCGACCTGCGGGACAACCTGGGCACCATAGCCCGCTCCGGCACACGCCGCTTTTTGGATGCCATGGCCGAAGACAAAAAACGCGACTCTAACCTGATAGGCCAGTTTGGCGTTGGCTTTTACGCAAGCTACATGGTAGCCGACTCCGTTGCCGTTACCACCCGCAAGGCCGGCGAGGAACAGGCATGGCTGTGGACCAGCGACGGCAAGGATTCCTACGCCGTAGAACCGGCCAAGCGCGACGGGCACGGAACCACGGTGAGCCTTCAGATGAACGACGACGGCCGGGAGTTTTTATCCCGCTGGCGCTTAGAAGAACTGATACGCAAGTACTCTAACCACGTTGCCTTTCCCATACGCCTGTCCTACCAGGAAGATGAGTACGACGACAAGGGAAAGAAAACCGGGAAGACGAATCAGAAGGACGAGCAGATAAACAGCGCTCAAGCCCTGTGGCGTCGGCCTAAAAACGACCTTAAGGAAGAAGACTACGTCGAGTTTTACAAAAACCTAGCCGACGACGAGGACAAACCCCTTTTGTGGTCTCACACCAGGGCCGAGGGAACCATAGAGTACACCACCCTGTTCTACGTGCCATCAAAAGCTCCCTTTGACCTGTACCGCGCCGACTACCAACCGGGCGTAAAACTGTATGTGCGCCGCGTGTTCATCACCGACGACAACAAGGAGCTGTTGCCGCCCTACCTGCGCTTTGTGCGCGGCGTTATCGACTCCGAAGATTTGCCGCTCAACGTAAGCCGAGAAATTCTGCAGCAGAACCGTGTCATGTCCAGCATACGCACAGCGTCGGTAAAAAAAATTCTTGCGGAGTTCAAGGATCTGGCCGAGCGCGACAAGGACGCATTCAAAACCTTCAGCGACAATTACAACCGTCCGCTTAAAGAGGGCCTGTACACCGATTTTGCAAACCGCGATGCCATACTGGAACTGGTGCGCTTTAAGAGCACAGCCGCCGATGGATGGACCAGCCTTGCAGACTACAAGAGCCGCACGAAGGACGGTCAGAAAGCCATCTACTACATCACTGGCGATTCCGAGGAACGCCTGCGCAAGTCGCCGCTTTTAGAAATGTACCGCAAGGAAGGCATTGAAGTTCTTCTGTGCAACGACGAGATAGACGAGCTGGTGATTCCTATGGCCGGCAAGTACGGCGAGCTGGAACTGAAAGCCGTAAACCGGGCCGGCGCCGACCAAGAGCTAAACGCCCAGCGAGACAAGGGCCGCGAAAAAGACCTTGCGCCGCTCGTGGAGCGCCTCAAAAAAGCCTTGGGCGAAGCGGTAAAAGACGTGAAGCTTTCTTCCCGTTTGGCTGAAAGCCCGTCCTGCATCGTGGTGGACGAGCACGACCCGAGCATGCAGTTCCAGCAGTTCATGAAGAACCTTGGACAAGATAGCGGCGCTGACGTAAAGCCCATACTGGAAATAAACCCCGGCCACGATCTGGTAAAGATAGCCGAGACCGAGCAGGACGAGTCCAGGCTTTCGGACATCGCCTTTGTGCTTCTGTACCAGGCTTTGGTGGTGGAAGGCGTGCCGCTAAAGGACCCGGCGGATTTCGTTGCCCGCACCAACCGGCTCTTGGCCCGCTCTGCCCGCCCGTGAGCGGAAAACCCGTGGCTGCCGGTAGCATAAACGCCGGCGGCCAAAAGCCAAGCGGCTTTATCCACGAGCTAGGCTTTGAGGTGCGCGACTACGAGTGCGACCTGCAGGGCATCGTGAATAACGCCGTGTACCAGCACTACCTGGAACACGCCAGGCACAAATTCCTATTGCAAAGCGGCGTGGACTTCGCCGCCTTGCACGAACGAGGCCTGGACCTGGTGGTAACGCGGGCAGAACTGGACTACAAAACATCGCTAAAAAGCCGCGACTGTTTCACCGCCCGCCTGCGCCTGGAACGCTCGGGCAGCCTGCGCTTTTCCTTTGTGCAGGAAATACGCCGCGACTCTGATAGCGCTTTGTGCGCGCAAGCCGTGATTACCGGCGTGTGCCTGGACCACGGCCGCCCGGTGCGCATCCAGGATGTGCCGGAGCTTAATGCGCTACAACTCCTCTCGGGGCTTATTAAATGAAACAGCCTTGTGGCTTTACGCAGATATTCGTTTTGGGTCGAAAACGCTTTTAATAATGAAGGCCGCTAAAACTGATGTTTTAGCGGCCCCATTTTCATTTAGGCGCCGATCGGATCGCGCGGAGCGCGAACCAACTTGCAGGTATGGCACTGTACAGTGCAGATAGGCGCCGATCGGAGTTGAACCGATGCATGAAGGTTTTGCAGACCTCTCCCTTACCACTTGGGTACGGCGCCAAAGTTGTTTGACTATAGCCAAACGGGCAGGTTTTGTAAATAGCTGGGCCGTGCCGAAAACAGGTTTTTGGCACGGCCCGAAGGGGCTAGCGGTCGGCGTATGCCAGCCGCCAGGTAAAAACAAACTTAGGTAACAGCTTCCTCAAGAGCTTTGGGCTCTTGTCCATGCCGGTTTGGCTTCAACCTATTCCACAGGTTCACAAAACCGGTAGCGATGAAGATAGTCGAGTAGGTGCCGGCTATGATACCAACCACCAAGGCCAGCGCAAAGTCGTGGATGCCACCGGAGGTAAAGAACATCAGCATGAGGTCGCTTCCGCAGGGCGCGTCGTCCCCGCGCAGGAACCTTCCGCTGAACAGCGGGTACTCCTCGTCGAAATCGTGCCAGCC
>JAKQNL010000385.1 GCA_029565815.1 Spirochaetota bacterium
GCTCTCGTCGACTATGATTTGGCTGATAAAAATCACCCCCCTTCAGATGCGCCGAACATTGTACGGATATCCGGAACCTTGTCAAGACCAACAAAACCCTCCGGATCGCAGGCTACGCCGCCGACCCGCAATTCCCAGTGCAGGTGCGGCCCCGTGGCCAGCCCGGTAGCCCCTACCCGCCCCAGTGACTGTCCCCGTTCCAGCACCTGGCCAAGGGCAACATCGATGCCGTCCAGATGCATATACACGGTAAAAACGCCGGGCAGGTGCTCGATAATGACCGTCCAGCCGGTGCTGATACGGTTTTCCGCCATCACCACTCGGCCGGCACCGGCTGCAAACACCGGGGTCCCTGTAGGGTAGCCGTAATCCACGCCTGCATGAATGCTGCGGGCGCTGCCGCCGGTGGAATAGCGGTATATCCTGCGCTCCCCAAAAAAACTGGTTCTGCGCTGGCCATTGAGCGGAAACACAAAACCCTGGCTTAGAAAGGCGGCGTTTGGGTCTGCACTGGCCAGCACGTCCTGGTAGCGTTTTGCCTGCTCGTCCTTGCGCGGGTCTGGATCCACGCGTATGCCGGTTAAAGCCGGGCTTAGGTATAAGGTTTCCGAGGGGAAGTCGCGCTTTTGTATGACAAGCCCGGTACGGGTTAGCTCCTGGCCTTCCTTGGTGATGAGTACAGCGGCTGTGCCTACGGGCGTTTCGGTTCCTATACCGAGTGGGATAAAAGCACTACGGCCAAGGCGAACAAGGCTGTGGTCCGCAAACTCTGCGGCGAGCATAGATCGCTCCGCATGCGTAATGCGCCGCTGTGGCGGGCTATAGGAACTGAACTGCGGGCTGTGCGAGCCATCCGAATACACAAGCTGGGCGCGAAAACTCTGCCCATCGCAGCTGTCGTCTATGCCCAGGCGGACAAATACTACCTGGCCCTGGCGTGCGACAGCCGGCGCATGGGCAGTAAGCAGGCATGAAAGCGGCGCGTCGGCATAGAGCAGGGTGAGGCGCAACGCTAAACACACGAACACAAAGCATCGTTTCTGCATGGATACATGCTACCGTGCAAGCCTTGTCTCGTGCAACGAAGCTTATGGGGATTTTTGTTGCGTGTTACGAAGCTTTGGGATGGCCTACCTGCACAGCTATAGGGTTGTGGAACTTGCCGATAGCCAATTTGACGCCTTACATCCGGAGGCCTATACTTTCGGTCTGGAACCATTTCAGGCAGCCTTTCTTAGCGCGGGCAGGAACGATGAGCCAGGAACAAAAAAGCCAGCAGCCTACACCTCCGGATCCGCCCGCGCAGAACGACAGGGCAACGGAATTATCCCGCGCGTATGAAGAGCTCCAACGGCGTGCCGATGCGTTCCAGCGCGAGCTTGCAATGGCGCGCAAGGTACAGGCTACCTTTATCCCCCACGAAAAAGACTTTCCAAAGCGGCCCGAGCTGTCCTTTGCCGGTTACTACGAAGCCATGGCCGATGTAGGCGGCGACCTGTACGACATCGTGCGTATAGGAAAAAACGCATACGGTCTTATCATCGCCGATGTATCGGGCCACGGGGTGGCTGCCGCTCTGGTTACCGCCCTGGTCAAGATTGCGTTCCGGTCCCGCATAGCCTACGGGGTAAGCACCGACGAGTTGTGCCGCTCCGTCAATGCGGCCATCTACGAGATATTGGGCGGCGGCGAGCGCTATGTAACCGCCTTTGTCGCGACGCTGAACCTGGAAACCGGCATGCTGGAATACACCAACGCGGCCCACCACCCGGCTATCCTGGTACGGCACGGGCTGGGCATGAAACTGGACAGCGACGGCTCCTTCATGGGCATTTTCGAAACGCCGAATTTCTCCAAGGCGTCCATCCAGCTTATCCCCGGCGACAGGCTCATCATGTACACGGACGGCATCGTGGAGTCGCGCAACTTCATGGGCGACGAGTACGGCCTGGAACGGCTGGAATCGGTAGTCAAGGTGATTAGCGCCGTGCAGCCCGCGGAAGTGGTATCATCCCTGGTATCGGACATGGACAATTTTACCATGGGAGCGCCGTCCCACGACGACCGCGCCTTTTTGTGCATGTCGTATTACAGTCTTGCCCACGAGCCCAAACAGGATGCGTGCAAAGAAACAGCCGGCACAGCCGAGCTATCCGAACCGGATGAAGGCCGCTCCGCCTTTGCCCAATGCGCCAGCCATGCAGCGACCTTGAGCGACCACGAAGCCCTTGCTGCCTGGAACGAGCACGTGAACCGGCATCCGGACGACCACCGGGCCCTGAACAACCGCGGCGTGCTCCTTCATCGGCTTGGCCGCAACGAGGAAGCGCTCGCATCCTTTCGCAAAGCGCTCATCCTAAGCCCGGGAGACCGGCGCATACTGCGCAATCTTGCCCTTGTAAGCCCAGACCGACAAGAGCTATAAAGAACGTATGGAAATCCCCTTGGTACTAAAAGCCCGCGACAGCACGGGCAAGAGCTGCCCTCCCGGACCCCAAGCCGCAAGCCTGAGCTATGCCGTTCCGCTGTGGTACCGCATCATGGCCATCGTGATAGCCATGGTGCTCGTCGCAGCGAATGCGTCCGGCCTGGCCGAACCCGGCTGGCGTCCGTCCGTTTTGGGCATTTTCTTCACGGTGGTCGCTTTGGTTGCAGCGTTCTACGAAGAACGATGGCTGTTTGACAGTCAAAGCCGTACGGTTAAAGCTCGGCTCGGGTTGATGTTTTTGGCCAAAAAGCTCAGCTATTCCTATGACGAGCTGTCGGCCATACGGGTAGACACCTTCATAAAGGGCAAGATGGACCAGAGCGTATTGCCGCCCGAGGACAAAATGCCCCGATCCGCCCTGTCCCGGCTCGTTATCGACCTGAAAGACGGCCAGAGCCTCCTTC
>JAKQNL010000401.1 GCA_029565815.1 Spirochaetota bacterium
GGCCCGTTGGCCGCCTCGGAGCGGCCGTATGTATTCGCAGCTGCTTGGATACAGTGTAGGAAAACCGGCCTCATGCCAACTCTTAGCTACCAGAACCTGGTTGCGGTTTCCGATGCGCTTGGCCAGCCGGATTTTCTGCTCGACGGCGCTGTAATCGCCATGAGCGAAGGAAACCTTGCCCTTGCGCGCACGCTCACCAACGACGCATTGGCGCATGGAGCTAAACCGCCGCTTAGGTTTTTATGGGATCTTGGCGCATGGGAACTCATTGCTGACAGGGAAGCCCGCCCGGGCGATCCAACGGAACTACAGCTCGTGGCAGACGCAGCAACCATGGCCGGAAGCTACGCGATGGCCGTGAACCTGTATCTGGAACTTATCACGCTCTATCCGGATTACTCCTACAAACCTTATGCTGCACTTGCCCGTCTTGCACGGAACACAGACGAATTTGATGATGCCTATGCCATTCCATTTTCACCGGCGTGGACCAGAAGCGACGACAGCGCGGAATCCGGTAGTCAGCCAGGTTTTATCGGGGAACTTGCTCGGCGTTTTTCTACCAATACGGACGCCTGTGTTGAACGGGCTTGGTATTATGTGAGCAACGGGCAACCGGAACTGGCAGAACCAGTACTGGCAAGCCTTCCATCGGAATCGGATGCTGCCCTTGCAATTCGGCTTGCCTGGGAAAACCTGCAAAGCCCCGACCACGTGCTTCCTTCCGCGCTCCGTCTTGCGTCCGCAAGGCCGGATTCCTCCCTTGCGCTGGAAGCTGCCTTGTCGTGTATGTTCCTACGATCGGCATGGAAAGAGTTTCGCTCCCTTTTTGCAAGCGTGGGTACCGAGCTGCCTCGGGCGTGGTTTTGGTCCGCAGTGGATAATGCCCTGGCAGGAGACACAACAGGAGCCATTACTGCCATACGGGATGGCGGTTCGGGTTTTACTGGCCGGGCAGCTTCCTATAACCTGGGCATGCTTGAACTGGCGGCTGGACAGGCCGCACAAGCAGCATCATCGTTTGTTACGGCCGTAGCGGAGCCCGATTACCCGTCTTACAGCGTTTCTCGCGGTCCTAGTCTTGCTCGCTGCTGGGAGATGGCCGGCTTTGCCTGGTATCAAGTTGGACACATGGATGAAGCTAGGGCGGCATATCGCAGTGCTTTGTCGCTCGACCAAAATTCGCTTGCCGCCCGCTCGGGACTTGAGCTGTTGCCGTAAAAGGGCTAGGCTACAAGCCTCGCTTGAAAGGCTGTGTATGATACGTATAAAAAACGAAACGCAGATACAGGGCATACAAAAATCCTGCGACCTGCTTTCCGAGCTTTTTGATTATTTGATTCCGCAGGTGAAGGCGGGCATCAGCACCGGCAAGCTTGATGCGATAGCAAAAGCATTCATAGACAAGCACGGCGGCCGACCGGCTTTTCTTGGTTACTACGACTACCCGGCGTCCATGTGTATTTCGGTCAACGAAGAAGTCATCCATGGCATACCCGGCAAGCGCGAGCTAAAAGACGGCGACCTGGTTGGCATAGATTGCGGCATAGACCTTAACGGCTATTTCAGCGACGCGGCCATCAGCGTTTCGGTTGGACAGGTGAGTCCGCAGGTAGAGCGCTTGTCCAGAGTAACCCGAGAGTGCCTAGACCTTGCGATAGCGGCCGCTAAGCCCGGAGCGCGGGTACACGATGTGTCTAAAGCCGTGTATGCCCATGCAAAGGCTGCAGGGTACGGCGTGGTGCGTCCCTATTGCGGCCATGGCGTAGGACTAGCCCTCCACGAAGACCCCCAGGTTCCAAACTACGTGAGCGCTGGGCCCAATCCGCGCCTCAGTCCGGGCATGGTCATCGCGATAGAGCCTATGATCAATATGGGTACCGATGCCATCATCGATCTGGACGACGGCTGGACGGTGGTTACCGCCGACGGGCTTCCAAGCGCGCACTTTGAGCATACGGTGCTCATCACCAAGGACGGAGCCCGTCCGCTTACCCGCTGGGCATTACCCGGTGCCGTGTAAAATTGGTAAAAAATCGGAATTTTTTCATTCAGGGTCGTAACCATCGCGCGCGCTCATAGTATATTCTTGCATATCGGTTTCCTGCACGACAGCATGGCGGCCATGCGCCGCCCGGATAGCGCATAAGGAGTGGGTATGTCCTTCACCAAACAGCTGTATTCCCGTAAATTTTTTCTGGTCAATCTGGTGCTTGTTGGCATCATGATAGGTTTTGTGGCTGCCTTTGCCGTGTTGGCTGGAAAGCCTAGCGACAACGCTTCGGCCGTCGCCCTCGCCGAAAGCCCCCGGCCGGCTATAGACCAGGCGAGCGCGCTTGCCCAGGCCCAGGCTGTGCAAAGCGCATTCAATTCGGTCGCATCGACGGTACTGCCTTCGGTGGTGGAACTGGACGTAATCGGCGGCTCGGACGGTGGTGCACAAGGGCAGTCGCCGTGGCGTTTTTTCTTTGGCGATCCGGAGGCAACTCCCGATGAGCGCGAGGAAAGCCCGGAGTATCAGTCGGAAAGCCTAGGCTCGGGCATCATAGTCCGCAAGGCCGGATCCACCGTGTACGTGCTTACCAACTACCACGTGGTGGAAGGCGCAAAGACCATCAGCGTAAAACTGTACGACGAGCGCGAGTATGAAGGCGCGCTGGTTGGCTCTGATACGCGCAAGGATCTTGCCCTGGTATCGTTCAAGGCAAAAATAGAGGATATACCGGTTGCGGTTTTGGGCAACTCTGATTCCGTGAAGGTAGGCGATTGGGCCATAGCCATAGGCAGCCCCTTTGGCCTGTTTTCCTCGGTGAGCGCCGGCATTGTAAGCGCGATAGGACGGGACGGCGGCCCCGACGGAAACATCAACGACTTCATCCAAACGGACGCGGCCATCAATCGTGGCAACTCAGGCGGAGCATTGGTCAACATTCAGGGCCAAATCATAGGCATTAACACCTGGATAGCAAGCACCACGGGCGGCTCTGTAGGCTTAGGCTTCTCCATACCGATCAATAACGCAGTCAAGGTTATCGACGATCTTATAGAGCGCGGCACGGTACGCTATGGCTGGCTTGGCGTCCTTCTTACGGCGCCCGACAAACCTACCGCGACTGAACTCGGTATAGCCGAGCAAAAGGGCGCATTTTTGGGCCATGTGTTTACCGACGGGCCAGGTGCTAAAGGCGGCCTGCGTTCAGGAGATCTGGTTACCGCCATCGACGGTAAGCCAATAGCGAATCTGGACCAGCTGGTCCGTGTCGTCGCGGATTTGCCGGTTGGCAAGTCGGTCGTGTTTACCGTGTTGCGCGGCGCTAAGAGCCTGCAGCTGAAAGTGGTAATCGAGGAACGCAAGGAAGCCGTTGCCGCTGACTACTCGAAACTGTGGCCTGGTGTCGAAATAGCCGCTTTGTCCGCAGACGAGGCAGCCAAGCTGTCCATTCCCAAGGGCGTTAAGGGCTTCAAGGTGATCAGCGTCATAGCCAGAAGCCCGGCATCCGCTGCATCGCTGCGTTTAGGCGATGTCATAACCGAGGTGAACGGAACTGCGCTCAAAGATGCGTCCGACTTTTACCGCATGATCAACGAGGCCGGGAAAATCCAGCTTACCGTGTACCGCAACGGCGCGAAACTTGCTGCGCTTGCTTTGGCGCGGAACTGATGCTACAGTGGGAACAGCGAGGTTCCCATGAGCAAAGAGTTCATTTCTTACAACGAGGTGCGGAACAATGCGCTACGGCTTGCGCACCGCATCTACCAGGAAGGCTTTTTGCCGGATGTGATCTATGTTTCACTGCGCGGCGGAGCCTACCTGGGCAATGTAATCTCCGAGTATTTTAAGGCAGTAAAGACGAGCCGCCCCGCGCTGTACGCAGCAGTGGTGGCTCGTTCTTATATGGACGTCCACGAGCACGACCAGGTTCGGGTTGATGGCTGGACCTACAGCCCGGAATACCTGCGCCCCGGCGACAAGGTGCTTTTGGTCGATGACATTTTCGATACCGGCAGGACCATCAACCACCTGGCGGGCATCATCCTGGAAAAAGGCGTGCCCCGCCACGACCTGAAAATCGCCGTGCACGACTACAAGGTGGTAGGCTACCGCGGCGATCAGCACCGCGTCGTTCCCGATTACTGGTGCCGCAAACACGAAGTGCCAACCAAGGCAGATGAAAAGTGGATACATTACATGAGCCACGAGCTTATCGGGCTTACGGAGCAGGAACTACGGACGCATTATTATCCTGAAGATCCGGAGCTTCAAAATATCCTTGCGGTTCTAAAAAAATGACACTAGATAGCCCGTCCTTGCCCAGGCGTCTACTGCCGCTCGTGTTTTTATGCGCGTGTGCAGCAGGTGTTTACGCCCAAGGAACGGGCTCGCAGCTTTTTCCGCCATCCGGCAGCTATGCATCGGCACTGAACCTGGAACCGGTAGCCGGGGGCGAATTGTGCTCGTACTGTTTTAGCGAAACATCGGCTTGGATTGCACTGGATCGGCCCCTTGTGCTAGACGCGTTCCCTGGCGAGGAGCGCTACTACCGCATCCGTGTGCTCGACGCATTTGGCCGTGAGACGCTGTTTGAATACCGTATCGATAAACGCCCGCCGCCAGCGCCCGTATTGCTGCCTGCACAGGCACAGCAGACAGGCACGCTTATCATACAAGTTAAGGCAAGTGACGCGGTAATGCTGAGCGTGGATGGCTCGCCTTTTGCGCCATACGACGGGCGCATGCCCCCGGAATTCCGCGCCAATCCAAGCGGGCTTAGGGATGTACACGCCGTCGCCTACAGCATCGACGCATCAGGCAACAAGAGTCCGCTCGTTAGAGCATCCTGGTCTCTTGTTCCGCAGGGTTTTACGCCGTCCTTTCCCTATGTGTCTCCCGAGGTGCCGCGAGCTCCTTCTAGCTCCGCTGCATCTCCTGTCTCCCTGTCTGCACGGCAGGAAGCCTCTGTCGGTTTGATCGTCGACTACACGGTCCCCGCTGGAACGACGCCTGTCCTTGCTGTTTGGGCCGACGGACCACAACCGGGGCCGGAAAGCTATGCGGAACTAGGATGCGATTCTTTTGGCCGTGGCAGCGTGGTAGTTCCTCTTCCGTTTGGCTACGCGCAAAAAATCAGCGTATCTCTTGGCTACCGTAGCGGTGATACTTTGGTTACAGCTTTGGCAAGCACTGCTGTTTTGCCTTTGTTTTCTTCGCAGCCTAAAGAGCTGCAAGCCGATACTGCGCCACAGCCTCGGCAAACTAGCATCCCAGGCTCAACGACGATAAGCTGGCCTCAATCAAGCTACAGCGTTTTTATCGACGATGGTAATGGAATATTTACTCCGTATACACAGCCAGTTATTGTACGCTATGAGGAGCCAAAGGAAATCCGGTGGTTTGCGGTAGACGCAAGTAAGCGTAGGACTAAGCTATACCGCTTGTCTGTCCGACCCCAAGCGCCGCAAACAGGACCCCTGGTAAGCGGAGCCGAAGACGGCGGCCGCTACGGCTCGACCATGTTCCTGCGCCCCCTTCCCGGCATGATGCTGCGCATGAACTCCGCTACGGGCCAAACCCTTCCGCCACTTATCAGTGCCGACGCTCCACTAGTGGAAAGTGTTTTGAGCTTTCCCGGAGCCCCCGGAGAAGAAATAGAATACGCCGTACGCATAGTCGCATTCGACATAGCCGGTAGGCCGGGTACGGAACGCATCATGCGCTTTACGGTGGATAAACAGAAACCTGCGGTTCCAACACCCAACCCGCTTGTGTCCGCCATAGACGGAAGCGCTCGTTTAAGTTTCGCTAAGCAGGCAGATACGGTGTATGTATCGGCGTCACAAGATGGCCAAGCTCCATTTTTGCCGTACTCAGGCTTTTTGGACTTGCCAGCTGTACCGGACGGGCGCATACGCTACCGAATACGGGCATACGCTGTCGATGCGGCCGGCAACCGTTCCGATGAAATGCAGCAGCTGGAAATACTGTGCGACAGCACTTCTGTCTATGCAGACCCGCGCGGAAAAACCGGAGCTGTTGGAAGCCCCCTGGATCCGGTACCTTGCCTTGATGACGCTGTTGCCATAGCCCGCTCTACCGGTAGGAAGCGGATTGTTTTTAGATCTGCATTGCCCGTTCGCTCGCCTATAAGCCTTGACAGCGATATAAGTATAGAGGGCGGCTACGATGCCCGATGGGAGCCAGCCGCTTCGGAATCGTCGACTTTGCTTTGGAATCAGGGGATCCGAACGGCTGCGTGCATATCGGCCAGTGCAGCCACACTCACCATAAGAAATTGTTCGGTTCAAGCCAGTCTAAGCGGCGCAGGCACGCTTATCGTTGTATCCGGCGGCAGTCTTGTATTGGATGGCGTGTCGCTCCACCTTGCAGGCGGCCTTGATGTGTGCGCGTTGCGCGCTGGCGACGCGACCCTGGATGTACGTAACGTTAGCGTACAATTACAAGATTCATTTACGTCCCGCGCCTTTGACCTTGTGCGCTGTGAGTCTACTTTTATAGGCTTGTCCTTACTATGCGCCGATACCGTACGGCTCTTTGAAGGCATACGGGCAAATCGTGGAAACGTGGCTATTTTGTCCTCTCGCATAGAAGGACGGCCTATGCAGACCTTTTCGGGCATTGCCCTCGTGGAATCCGGCTTAGATATAGCCGGTAGCGCTTTTCTCGTGTCCGGCGGTTCTTCCTCCTGTCGGCTTGTAAGCGCAAGCGGTGGCTCTGTTGTCTGCTCTTCGGTATATGCAAAGGTGGATTGGAACGGCGAACTAACTGCGATTTTAGCCCGGGGCGGCACTGTGGTAAAAGTTGCCCACGTAAGCGCTGTTTTGTCTGCAAAGGGCCTGTGCGTTTTGGACACGGATTATCCGGATTGGATACTGGCCAACTCCATACTCAACGTGCGTGCGGCTAAGGCCATACTGGCTAGGATAACGGTAAAGCCAAGCCTTGGGGCGATAAGCGCGAATTGTCTGTGGGGCTTTACTCGTTACCTGGATGGCGCGTATCCTGCCGATAGCCTAGAGCAACTCAATGCATGGGCGGCAATAGGTTATAGCAATATTGCAGAAAACCCGGAAAAAACCTTTGCATCAGTGTTAAAAGGGGTTCCGCGCCTGTCTAGCGCGTCTGCATGCGTCGATGCTGGAATGAGTCTGCCCTGGGCGGTGTCTTTCGACATCGACGGGAATCCAAAACCATCAGAGAGCGGTTTGCGAAAACCGGATATTGGCGCAGATGAGATACAGTAAAACGGTTAGCATAGCCCTGCTTACGATAAGCCTAGCGAGCTTGGTTAGTGCTCTTCCTTTATATGCGCAAACAGAAAGCCAGGCAGATACGCTGCTGTACAGTTTCCGCTCGCTCGTTACATCCGCCCGATTGTCCGTATTCGACTCGAATCTTCTGGCTGCTAAAAAAGCTTTAAGTAAACGCTTTGATGCAAGAAATATTGCGCGCAGACGCTGGCTTTCAGCAATGGATGCTGCTTTTCTTGGAGACGGTAATTTTCATGAAATGACAACAGCTCTCAAGGAAGCATGGGAAGCCAGCCGAATTGATATCGCTCCTGCTATGGCTGCTTTGGAAACCGCGCTACGGGAAGCCAGCGGAAATAAGGCATTCAACGCTTTTGCCGGAGATGCATACAGTTCCGGGATTTCTTCTTTTGCGCTGGAACCCGATCTTGTTGCAATGCTGCCGGATTGGAATGCGTTTCAGAAAGCCCATCCAAAACCAAGCGATCACAGTGCCTTGCTGGCATGTGTGCTAACCGGTGATGCCTATGTGGTTCTACAGTACCTTGCAGCCGCTGAACCAAAAAGTGTTCTTTCATTAACGTGGAATAAAGCGCAGCTTTGTGCTGCAAAACTGGTACATATTCCGGTTTTTCTCTATGATGCTGTGGGCACTGCAAAGGCTGAGCAGCTGTCTATGTTTCGCGAGCTCACCTCTTACCTTAAGGATAGCGGCCAAGCAGGATACTCGATACTGAAACAGATGTATGGATCTTTGGATCCCGTCGGATTACTGGAATCCTCTTTTGTAGGTCTTAGTGTGGATGAACAAAGCCTGTGGTGTAGGCGCCGCGCCGTAAGCCGCAGCGAGCTGCGTTTGTTCCTGGATGCCGTAGGCGGCACACAAAGCTATGGCATTTCTGTAGCTCCTCATGCAAAGGCTTTAGTGGCGTCGGAACAGACCGAGAAACTCTATATGCGCTGGAGAGCTGCCGTGCTTTCCGCTTCTGGCTCGTCATTGACGCTAGCGCTTGAACTTTCTGAACAACAAGATGTGCAGTTTCTGTTTTCTCAATCGGGTATAGGCTTTTCTAAGCGAGAAGAATATATACAGGCATTATCCGAGGCATGGGCATCCGGTTTTGAGCTCAGCCGATCGGAACTTTCTACAGACCTGTCCAGATGGATGGCTACGAGTGCAGCTGGCGCTTGGAACATGGCCAAAATTGCCAGCGTGCAGGCCGAACTAACAAAGCTATCGCATACGCCCTTTTGTGCACTTATTATGGCTTCTATTCCTGGCGGCGCTTTGTATGCGCCGGCCTCGGCATATAGTGATAAAACAATAGCTAAGCTCTCTGCATCGCTATCCGGACGCTTTCAAAGCCTGTATATCGTATCGGGTCTGCCCGATGCATCATTCTATTATGTCCCTGTACTGCCCGAAGCTTTACCCGGCGGGCTTACAGGACTAGAGCTTTTATGCAAGGAATTAAAATTCCGCTACAAGCTAAGCGGTGGCGTTTCTTCTACAGAAGAGTGGCTTCTTGGGCTTGCGCCGCAGCCAGCTACGGTATGGGCACTTCACGAGCTGCTGCGCCGCACTGCTACGGGACCAGTAGCGATGAAAACTATGGTAACAAAACCGAGAGCGCAGGATCAAAGCCCGTGAAGTACATAAAGCATATCTTGATAGCTGCTCTGTGCGCGCTGCTGTTTGCAGTAGCGTGCAAAAAAAATGCCCAGCCGGAGTATGCAAACGCTACGGACGAAGCTGCCATGGAGCTTTTCTTGACTTTTGCAAGCGGCGGCGACCATGAAATGGACCTAAGCTACGCTACTGATGTAGCAACAGACGGAACCTGGATAGCTGTAGGAAGGCTTGGTGGGCCATTGCTTGCTTCTGCTTATGACAAGCCGGCCTACCTATGTGGCGCTAAGCTTTACACTGTTACGCTGGAATCCGGTTTGCCTTCGCTGCAAAGCGAGCCGGCATCGGTAGAGTTTAGTGCGTTTTCCGCTATGGAAGCATGGGCAAAAACAGGATTTGGTGAATATTTTGTTATAGATAAAGAATCTAATGTTTTTGTCACTCAGGCTGCCGATATTTCTAGCAAAAAATGGACGAAAAGCCTTTCGCCCTTGCAGTCATATGGCGCTTTTGTTGCTTGCACGGACGGCTTTGGCATAGTGTTAAGCTCAGACGGAACGCTCGTGCTTATCAATCTGGCCGATGGCGCTGTCATGTGGCAGGATGGACCTGCTGTGGGCATGCCCTGTGCGGCGTATGGAAACATATACTGGCGTAACCAAGAG
>JAKQNL010000410.1 GCA_029565815.1 Spirochaetota bacterium
GGTGCGCTGGTCGCCCATCACCAAAGCCGACCGCCTGGCCATACGGACTTCGGTTCCATCCATGGGCGGCATCGCGGAAATGTACTGGATGGACGAACACGGTAAGCTCAATCTGTACCTTTTGGCTCGTTCGTATTACGGCGGCCTACGCGCCACCCTGCGCGCCGCAAGTGATCCCCTGGAAGAAAAAGACGAAAAACGGCGGGCCATGCTCGAGCGCCATGACGGCAAGATCTATTACCGCTATACGCTTGTCGAGTCGCAGGATGACATGGCCGATATTTTCTATTTCTTTATGTCGATGCGTGCGCCCGGGCGGGACTTTGACCATTCCGGCCGCTATGATCGAATTTTCCTTAACGAAGTAGATGAAGGCAAACTGATTACTGTTTGATACGCAAGGAGAGCATCCATGGCCGAAACCATGTTCCGTTTTGATAACCTGCAATCCGTGCCGGATGAAGACGTCCATGCTGCATTTTTGGATGCATTTTCCGATTATGCCGTACCCATGAACATGAGCCTTGCGGACATGCAGGTTATGCACCTGCGTCGCGGTATAGCTAAATCTGCAAGCATTGGGGCTTTCGGGCTGGACGGTAAGCTTGCAGGTTTTATCCTAAACGGCGACGGCATTTGGGACGGCTTGCGTTGCGCCTACGACGGGGGCACCGGCGTGCTACCGGCTTTTCGTGGTCAGGGCTTATCAAAGGCTATGGCACAGGAAGCTAAGCGCCGCCTCAAGGCCCTGGGTTTTAAGCGATGGCTTTTAGAAGTGTTGGTGGAGAACGAGCCGGCGTACAAAACCTATCACGGCGCCGGTTTCTGCGTAACCAGGCGCTTTGCCTGCCCGCGTGGAACGGTGGCCGATGCACCGGCCAAGGCAGCCGCCGCTGTTACAAAAGCGGGCGTGGATATTCGGCCCTTGGGCCACCGCGACACGGCGCGTTTTTATGCGTTCCGCGATTGGAAGCCGTCCTGGCAGAATTCCGACGAGTCCCTTGCGCGCACGCCCGAGGCTCTTGTGTGCCTAGGCGCATGGGACGCCAAGGATGGCGACAGTGCCCCAGTGGGCTACATCGCGGCCACCCAAGGCGGCAGTATTTTCCAGCTTGCGGTGCACCCGGAGCACAGGGCTAGAGGCGTGGGCCGGGCTCTTGCCTGCTCCGTGGCTGCAACCACTCCTAACGGCTCGCTTCGTTATATTAATATAGCAAGCGAGGACGAAGCAAGCTTGGGCCTTATGCGCTCGCTGGGTGTGGCCGACTCGGTGGACCAGTGGGAGATGGTGCTGGACCTGCTATGAGCACCCTAGCCGCATCGGCAGGGCAAGCTAGCCGTTTGCTAGCCGTCGGCTAGGCGCTTTTCGCCCGACAGCGCGCGGTAGCCGCTTATGTCCTGGCTGCACTCCAGCGTACCCAGGTAGGAGCTGTCGTGGGCCCGCAGGGCCAGGTACTCGATGTGTATCATGCGGCCGCCCATATTCAGCCAGAATGCCTCACGCTCCTTTGTGCCCGCCTTGAATGCATTGAGGATGGCAACCACGCGGCTAACGCTGGAGCCCGGATGGCAGTTGCGCACGTCGCGGCCTATGATGGCCGGGCTACGCGCAAAAATCCGGTGGGGCGAATCGGAGAACCACTGCACCTTGTCGTCTTTGTCCACAAAGGTCATATCCAGCGGAATGCTTGCAAACAGGGCGGACAAGAGCTGTTGGCTCAATTCGCCCGTGCGACAGCGGAACGTTCCGGCAATAATCGCATCCTGTTCGGCCTTGAGGTTTGTGTGCCAAGCCGCCAGGGACTGGTAATGCAGGGCATCTTCTGGAGATAGAAATGACCAGCCATACTCTGCGCACTGGCAGAACAAATCTATCGAATCGTCCTTGGACAAAAGGCTCGACATTAAAGGAAACAAAACTGTTTCCTCGCGCTGTATGTTTGCGCCTAGGTCAAAAAGCAAGTGGCCCAGTGTATAGTTCAGGCAGGAAATCTCAATTTCATAGGGTTCATCATCTCCACTTATCAACTCGACCAGTTTTCCAAAATGGTATCGATAAGCGGAAATCCAGCGTCGTACGTCGTCCTGTATATCCCACATGAGGTTTACACAGCGGTAGTTTGGGTAGTGTTTTTCAAACCATGGGAACAAGACATTTTCTTTTTTGAGGTAGTGCTTTTCAATATCGGCTAGGGGCTCGATCGCTTGCAAAAGCTGAAGGTCTATATCTCTAACTAACTGTAGGTTGCCTTTTGCCCTGGTTTCTTGGGCAGCCTTTGCCAGCGATTTACAGTAGTTCATGATGGACAAAAGCACCCTGTTCTCTGCCATAAGGGACGCAAAGAGGGCATCCTCCGGGTCGGGCTTGAGCCGGTGCCGCTCTAAAGCTGAACTCATCAGGTTGATCAACTTGGACACGGCCGTCTTGAGCGACCATAGATCAAGTTCCTCGAGCTGGTATCGCTCGACCTCGCGGTGTACCACATCCACGAGGTCGGCTGGCTCGGCCTGGTCCAAAAGGTGCCTGAGCGAGTCCACCCGGGCTTTGTCCACGCGGCCCTGGCGTATCAGATCCGACAATAGCTGGCCAAAGGCCGCCACTCTTTCCTGCTGTCCGCCAGGGCTGCCGCTCATGCTATGCCTTTGCCCGCTTGGTAAAGCCCATGATGAGCCCAAGGGCTACCGATAACAGGGCCGCAACGCCTATCTGGTAATCGGCCGGCAGTGAGAAGGTGATGGTGTGCGCCGGTAGCCAGAACC
>JAKQNL010000419.1 GCA_029565815.1 Spirochaetota bacterium
CCAGCGCGTTGCCGGTTCTGTAGACGCTAGCGGCTACCGCGTGCTGGAGGCAAGCAGCATATTCCTGGACGGCGAGGAAATAGCGCTAAAGCCGGGCGATACCGTACAGGCCATTATCGCGCGCATCAACGAATCAGGCGCTCCGGTTAAGGCATCGCTCGATCCTTCGCGCAACTCGCTGGTGCTGGAAGGCAGCACGGCGCACCGCCTGCGCATAGAAGACGGCCAAGGCGGCCGTGTGCTCGCGGACCTGGGCATACTGTCCGGTTCCGGCGTGCCGTCCCACTATGCATCTACCGCCCGTGTATCCGGCGGCTCGCTCTTTGATGCAGTCATTTCACTTAGGGACAGCCTAAACCGCGGCGACCACCTGGAAGTTGGCGGCCGTGCTCTTGGCTCCATAGACGCTGCCATGAATAATATGGGCGCACGCCTTGCAGAAGCCGGCGCCATGATGGAGAGGCTGGAAACGTCCGCCTTACGCCTAAACAAGGAAATTCCGGACACCACAGCCCTTTTGGCCGCAGAGAAAGACCTGGACTACACCCAAGCTATAACCGACTTAAAGATGATGGAGTACACGCAGACGGCGTCATTGCAGATGGCCGGGCGCATACTGCCGCAGACGCTGCTTGACTTCCTGCGTTAACTAATACAGATTGGAGCGAACCATGAAGATAGCAAGCAAATCCTTAGGCGAGATAAACGTGGATGAGCGACAGATCATCACCTTCCAGGAAGGGCTTATCGGCTTTACCCCATTCACGCGATTTGCGCTTTTGGACGCGCCTCAAAAGCCATATTTTTATCTGCAATCCATGGAATCGCAGGAACTGGCGTTTATACTGGTGGACCCTTTCCTGTTCCGTCCCGACTATTCCCTGGATCTGTCCGAGGAACTGTGCTCCGCTTTGGGCATAGCTGCTCCTGAAGAAACACTCATACTAACGCTGGTAACCGCGCCAACAGACGGCAGCCCTGTTACAGCAAACCTCATGGGTCCCTTAGTTATTTCTAAAGCTACCAGAAAAGGCGTCCAGCTCATCCTTGCAGACCCACGCTGGAAAACCAAACATGATGTGATGGCGGAACTGGCCGCATCCAGGAAATAGCATGCTTATCCTGTCACGAAAAATCAACGAGAAGCTGGTAATAGGCGACGGAGTGGTCATATCCATTGTGGAAATCCGCGGCGACCAGGTAAAACTGGGCATCGACGCGCCTAAGAACGTAAAGGTATTCCGCCAGGAAGTGTACGAAGCCATCCAGGAAGAAAACAAGCGCGCTGCAGAATCTTCGCTACAGCTGCCGCTCTTGGACCTGTAAGATTATGCACGATCTAGTACACCCAACCACGGGCCTTTCTATGGGAGACCCATACCTCAATCCATTAGCGAAGAAACCTTCACCAGAAGCGGCAGCCCAGTTTTTTGCTACGCTTATACTGTCGGCTTCCGGCTGGCGGGGCGTATTTGGCCAAAACGACGACGATCTTACGGAAACCCTGTCGCCACAGGCTGTGTACGCAAGCGCTCGCATGGCATCGGTGTTTGCAGACTGGCTTATAGCACGGTTTCCGGCAGGAACCAAACCTGCGCTTGCCCTAGGCGTGGATACCAGGCCTACAGGCCCTGCCATCGCGCACACCATGGCCCGCGTGTTTTTGGCAAAAGGCATCGAGTTGCGCTACGCCTTCGTGTGCGCTGCTCCAGAGATTATGGCCTGGACCAGGGAAGGCAAAAGCTTTCCAGCCGGCCACGAACGGCACCTGGACGCGTTTTGCTACATATCGGCCAGCCACAATCCGCCCGGACACAATGGCGTCAAGTTCGGATTAAACGACGGCGGAGTGCTGCCAGGTTCCGACGCTTCGGTGCTTATTGCTGCACTTAAAACCGGAAGCTGTACAGCAGAAGACATCAGCGCCATGCAGACACTGTGCGCAATGCCTTCGGGAAAAACCGTTGCAAGCATGTTTTCCGACTCCGGCCGCTATAAGCGCCTTGCTATGTCCGCATATACTTTGTTTGCGCGGGAAGTAGCCGGCAACTCCGAGCGCATGGACGAGCAGGAGCTTGCGCTAGACAATCTATCCGATGCAGTCGGCGAAACCGGCTGCGGCATCGTAGCGGACATGAACGGGTCCGCCCGTAGCGTCTCCATCGATTATACTTTTCTTACATCCCTTGGCTGTACCCTGCGGGTAATCAATGACCGGCCCCGCGGCTTTGCACACCGTATCGTGCCCGAAGGCAAATCGCTGGATCCATGCAAGGCCGAGCTGGCTCTTGCCCGCTCTCAGGATGAGCGATTCCGTCTTGGCTATGTGCCCGACTGCGACGGGGACCGTGGCAACCTGGTTGTGTGGGACGGTAACGGCGCCCGCCCGCTACAGGCGCAGGAAACCTACGCGCTTGCGCTTTTAGCCGAGCTATCGGATTTAGCCAGGAAGGCAGGGCCAGGCGTACAGCTTGCGGCCGTGGGCAACGACGCTACCAGCATGCGATCGGAAGCCGTATGCAAGGCGTTGGGTGTCAGGTTCTTCCGTGCGGAAACCGGAGAAGCCAATGTAGTGGGACTGGCGCGCAGCTTACGTAACGACGGCTGGGCGGTACGCATTTTGGGCGAAGGATCCAACGGCGGGGTCATCACCTGGCCAGCAGCAGTTCGGGATCCGCTCAATACCATCGCGGCCGTACTAAAACTTATGTACCTGAAGGATGAAGGCGACACAGCCGGCCCGTGGAAATTCTGGCTAGAAAAAAGTGACCAGCCCGATTTGTACCGCGACGCTTTCGAACTGTCCGACATATTGAAAAGCCTGCCGCCATGGACCAGCACCAGCGTGTTCGAAGATAGGGCAGCGCTTCGGGTGAGCAGCACCGATCACACAGCGCTTAAAAACGCGTACCAACAGGTGTTTGTGCAAGGCTGGCCGGAATTATCATCCTTGCTGGCTAGCCGTTACGGCCAACTAAGTTGGCGAGCTATGGCAACAAACGGCATACAGGAACGCACGCTGAGCGGAGCCTTTGGAGAATCCGGCACCGGTGGGCTTCGCATCGTGCTCAGTGATACATCCGGCACGGACAAGGCGTTCTTGTGGATGCGCGGCTCCGGCACGGAAGCGGTATTCCGCATCATGGTGGACCTGGAAGGCGACTGCGCGGAACTGGAGCGCCGCATGCTCATGCTCCATGCATCATGGCTGCGCACGGCGGATGCATCTTGTTGCGCGGCCCATTAACTGTTAGTATCCGGGTGAGCAAATACAGGAGCGTCGTATGGGTGTTAGAGGTGAGCTGTTTTCTTCCCGCGTAACGGTTAACGGCCGTACCTATTTTTTTAACGTCAAAGAAAACCGCAACGGCGACGTGTTCCTGGCCATTGTGGAAAGTAAGCCTACCGAGACAGAAAACTTCGAGCGCAGGTCCATCGTCGTTTTCAAGGAAAACATGCAGGACTTCCTCAAGTCCTTCGAGAAAGCCCTGTCCGCGATGGAAAAAGCCCCTGCTGCAAAGCCGTCAAAAAACAAGCGGCCGGCCAGGGCTTCCGACTCCGAGGGCAGCGAAGCTCCCCGCCCTCCCCGCCAGCGCAAGGCCGACCCCGAAGGCGGCTTTTCCCTGTTGCCGGAGGGTGCGTCTTCGGATGCAGCTCCTAAGCGCAAAACCATACGCATCAGTAAGACCAATACAAAGCAAAGCCCGGAGAAAGCAGCCGAGCCCAAAGCGGGAAAACCCGGCAAACGGCCGGGCAAACGCCTTACCGTAAAGAAAGTTTAACTCTTTTTTCTTTCCACATAGTTGAAACTCATGCGCTGTATGGGCGACGGCCCTAGGCGCCTGCATGCATTGCGGTGGGCCGCTGTCGGGTAACCCTTGTGCTGGGCATAGCCGTAGTCAGGATACAACCAGTCATAACGCTCCATGGCCCTGTCTCTGGAAACTTTTGCCATAATGGACGCAGCCATAATAGCCGGAACCGTAGCGTCGCCCTTTACCACCGCAAGCCGCGCACAGGGTAAATCAGGCGTTCGGTTTCCATCCACCAGCACAAGATCGGCAGGCTGTCCCAAGCCTTCCCATGCACGGCGCATGGCAAGCATGGTCGCTCCAAGTATATTCAGCGTGTCTATCTCGGAAGGCCAAGCCCAGGCCACACACCATTCTGCGCTTTCCGCAATGGCGGCATAGGCCAGTTCCCGCGCTTTTTGGGACAAACGCTTGGAGTCGTTCAAAAGCCCGACGGGAAAGCCATCCGGCAGGATGACGGCCGCGGCGCAAACCGGACCCGCGAGCGGACCACGGCCGGCCTCGTCGATGCCGCAGAGCACACGGAATTCTTCCTCGGGAAACAGGCCAGCCTGGATCATCGCTCAACTATAGCACGTGCGGGGCGATTTGAGCGCTCCGGTAGACGAAGATCGGCGTTGGCTATAGGCTGATCGCATGAATGTGCCGCTGCGCCGCAGCCGGGCGAGCATGCGAGCCGGGCTGCGGCGCAGCGGCTTCCGGGGTAGTGGTCCTGCGCAGGGATGCACTCACGGCCGAAGCATTCAGCAGCCATGGCTCGTCCATGCCCCTGCCGCCCGCAGCAGCCCTGTGCGCTGCCCGCTGGCTCCTTGACGCAGGCCGCAGTTCCCGGGACACGGTGCTCATATCCGCTGCCGGCGAAGACGGTGCGTCGACCGAAGTGCTGACCGTGGACTCGCGGGCGTTTGCCCTCAACCTGGGCGCCGTACGGATACTGGAAAAAACAGCCGCGCCGCGGGACTCGGGGCCAGGAAAAAACCCGGCACTCGCCCTGTTTAGGATAAACGCGGGCGGCAAAGAGCTTACGCTACGCCTGTTCGACGGTTCGCTTGCCCCGGGGACACGCCGGGCATGTCCCCGGTCCGAGGTGCTTGCCGCATGCGTGTCCAGGGACCGGGTACGGGTTTACCGGGGGGCTTGCGACGCCCTCCTGGCCGCGGTTGCATCGTGCGCGGCCGCGGCGGATCTTGGCCTAGCCGAGGCGGAGTGCGCCGCCGATCTTAGGGATGGCATCGTGCTGGTGCAAAAACCCGACGACGGCTCGCTCGTCGTGCTTGCCGAGCCGGAATACTGTTTTTCCGGCGAAATATGGATACAGGAAGGTTCCTGATGGCGCT
>JAKQNL010000007.1 GCA_029565815.1 Spirochaetota bacterium
CATCCTGGGTATATTTGCCCAGGCGCTTTCCCATGCCGGCCGCCAGTATTATTGCTTGTTTGACCATCAATCGTCCCTTGCTACCTTGATTCCGTATGCGTGCTTGAAAAACGCCTCGATGCGGCCCATGAAGGATGCGGACAGTCTATCGCGCAGAATGCCAAACATGTCGAAGGCTTTTACGGCGCCTATGCCGTACAGCACCCAAGTGGAACCTTCTTTGTACGCATACATACGCCATATCATGTTGCCGGAACGCACGGCTTTTACGCCATCGTAGGACAACTCGGACGTGTTAACGCCGGAAAAAAACAAGCGCTCGTCGGTAAATTCCCAGGTGTACACGGAGCTATACTCGCCAAACGGTTTCATGTATTGCTGGCAGGTAATGGAAGCCGAGCTTGCAGTCCGGCGGCCTCCCGTTATGCGCACCCAGTCGAATAAATCGTAGTAGGTTTGCTGGCGGCGCGACCAGTACGGAATACCCGCGTATTCTTCAACGGCTCCCAAGCGCTTTTTAAGCTCCGGTATAAGCGCGCTAGCCCGTGCCGCGTCCACAGTCATGAGCACTTCGCCTAGGTAGTTATAGCCGCCGGATTTTACCTCGGCCAGCAACTCGGATCGGAAAAAAGCACCTTCCGGAACAGCGAGCGTTTTCCATCCGGATGGCTCCCGGAACACAGGCGCGCCCGAACGTATGAGGTCGGCTTGATCCGCATCTAAATTCGTAAACGCTTGGCTTTGCGCGTACACGGGCGCACCTGCAACCAAGGCTGCAGCAAGCAAAAAAACGGCTTTGTTCATGAATGCTCCATATCGCCGGCACGGCAAAGGCTTTATGCCGGACCATGGGGAAACAACGCTACTCGCAGAGGGTTTCAGCTTGGAGATGCGGCTACCAGCACGTCGGACAGACGGTATACCTGTCCGTGAGCGGACAGCGTTTCTTCATCTTCGGCGCATATCAATACGGTACTGCTGTCGTCTGCAAGCCGGGCGGCTTTTGCTGCGTCGCTGCCTTTTACAAAGGTTAGCCCGTGCCGCTCGCATGCATATTCCAGGATGAAATCCAAGTCGGACGCGCCGGCCAAAACGACCCGATGCGCTCCCTTGCGCTTTAAGCTCATGGCAAAACTTTCCAGAATATCGCGGTACATGGCAGCGCTTCTGGCCGTGCGCCTAAAGTAGCGATAACTGCGGCGGGCTATCTCTGAAACCCCGTCCGGGCTTAAGGCATACTGGATACTGCGGGCATTCAGGCGCTTAAGCATTACCCATCCCTTTTCGGCAAAACGCTTAAGTAAGGCATTGGTCATGCCGAGGGACAGACCGGCGGCGTCGGCAAGATCCCGCTGGGTAAGGGACTGTTCGCGCTTTTGGGACGAGTAGATGCTTTCCAAAATGGCTAGTTCGGCGTCGTCAGGTCGAGACGCCTCATCGTAACCGAGTTTCTGGGCGATATCGATGGTCATGGATGCTTTCCTGCCGGGTAGGCAGCGTGGTTCGGTAGATAGGCCCGTCATTCGGGCGTGAAGTTACCTTCCGCTATAACCAGCGGAATTATCGGGGCTAACCCCCGGGTAGGCCTGTCGGTCCGAAGCCATAAACGCCGCCGTAACAAGCTATCTACAGCCTTCGGAATTCATGTGTTCAATACCCGAACAACTGTATCACGCGTTGAGCATGAATTCAAGAAAAAAAAGAGCCGCACACCGGCGGCTCTTCAACAACAGCGCGAGCTCTTGTGTTACTTTCTACCTCGGAACATGACGCGTACCTGCTTGTACAGGCCGTCGCCTTCGCTCTTGGTTTCCAGATCCACGATGTCGTTGAGCGTGGTGTGCACAATGCGCCGCTCGAACGGGTTCATAGGCTCCAAGAGCACAGAGTTTCTGCTTTGTCTAACGCGCTCGGCGGTTTCGTATGCCATTTTCACTATGGCTTCTTCGCGGCGAATGCGGTAATTCTCGGAATCGATGATAATTCTGGTATCTTCGTGACCAAGCCGTCCTGCGTACACGTTGGCCAAGAGCTGGATAGCGTCCAGGTTCTTGCCCTTTTTGCCTATCAGTATGGCCGCGCTGTCGCTTTCTATGCGCACGCCCAGTTTAAGCTCTTCCCGAAACAACACTGTGGCTTTGCACGAATAGCCCATGCGCTCCACAAGCTCGCGCACGAACTCAAGCATTTTTATCTCAAAATCACCGTCTGCAGCCAGCGCTTGCGCGCGCATAACCGGCCGGGCGGATCCTACACCTTGGCCAGCACCCGCGGCTTGGGCTGTGCCCATAGGCTTACGTACATGCACCTTAATGCGGGTTTTTCCCTTTTTAAGAAAACTGCCGCGCTGGGATTCCAGTATTTCCACATCAAACTCGTCCCTGGCAAGCCCAAGTTCGTTTGCGGCAATTTCGATGGCCTCTTCTTCAGTCCGGCCTTCGAACTCATATTCCATATACTATCTCCTGTTGTAGGAAGCGCAACCCGGGTGTGTATGCCCGGGCTGTATTCCGTATCGTATTAGCGCTTGCCTTTTATGCCAGAACCGCCCTTGCGCGGCACTATCTTGAGCGCAGGTTCTGCAGCCTTTGTTTCCAGGCGTTTTTTGTGGATAACCTTGTTAATGACTATCTGCTGGATGATAGTAAGCACGTTGGACGCTATCCAGTACACCAACAAGCCCGACGGCATATCGTAGAGCACAAAGAAGAAGATGATGGGCATGCCGTACATCATGAACTTCATTTGCCCTGCGCTCTGGCCGGCACCCTGGGGCGTCTGCATAAACTTGCCGTAGAACAGCTGGCTGGCCAGGTAGATGATGGGCAATAAGCGTATAGCGGACAAGCGCCAGAGAACCAGGTTGATGGTTGGGAAATCCAGCACGGAATCCGGCAAGGACAAATCGCCAACCCAGCCGGGGATAAAGGAAGCGCCCCTCAGCTCGAAGTGGTTGTTGAACAATGCGTACATCGCAAAGAAAATAGGCAACTGGATAAGCATGGGTAAGCAGCCGGACAGGGGATTATAACCCTCGCGCTTGTACAGCTCGGCCAGTTCCTGGTTCATCTTCTGCGGATTATTCTTGAACTTGTCCTGGATTTCCTTCATTTTGGGCTGTATGTCCGCCATACGCGCGGTGGACTTGCTGCCCTTAAAAGTAAGCGGGAACATAATCAGCTTAACCAGTACAGTAACCAGGATAATTGCTACACCATAGTTTTTAACCAGGGCGTAAAACATGTTCATGGCCCACTTTAATAGCGTTTCCAGCCAGCCGAGCATGTTGCCGCCCTCTATCACGTCTTCCAGGCGCTCGTTGACGCGCTTGTACGCGTTCCTAGCCGGGTCGTCGTAACGGGATAGTTCCTTGGAGCTTTTTGGTCCGGCGTAAAAGTGAAATACGTCGGTTTGGGAGCTTGCACCCAGAAGCGGGCGGGAAATAGCCATGGCCGTGGTAACGGGAAAGCCGCCGGTGGCGGTACTGGTATACGTAAACGCATACGCCGTTGCATCGGGCAAGGCCATAAATGCAAAATACTTGCCAGCTATGGCCGACCAGGCTACGTCATTCAGGTAGGTTTGCTTGCCGCCCTTGGGGCTGACTACTTTGCGCTTGTCGCCTTCCAGGGTGACTATCTTGCGCCAGTCTGCGTTTTTGGGCAGGTGCGCGTAGGTAGGCCCTATCTGCGGGCCAATCGACAGTGTGTACGCCCAGGCTCCGTCGCCAAGGAGCGGTACCGCTGTCTGGCTGTTTTCCACGGTAACAGACAACTTAAACATGTACTCGCCCGGCACAAACTCAAACTTTTTGCGCAGGGTAAAGGGCACGTCCTGTCCGCTGGCGTCTTTTGCCGTAAACGTACGGTAGAATTCCACCGTATTGGCATCCAGTTGGCGGGCGTTCATGTACGCATCCACAGCCGGCGATCCAGGTCCGCCAAAAGCCAAGGACAGGCCGTCAACGCCGCTGTCGCCGCCAAGCAGCATTTCTACCGGCAAGCCTTTTTCCTTGTGCTCGGTAAGGAGCAGGGAAATGAGCTCGCCGCCCGCGTTCGTAAACGTGGCTTTGAGGATATCGGTTTCCACCACATACAGCTGCTCGGCTATTGGGGCCGTCTCGTCTGTAAGAGCCATGGGTCCGGTTGCGGGCGCGGCAAGCTCTACGGGAGCCGTTGCGCCGGCCGGGGCAGGGACAACACCTGGTTGCGCCGCCGCCGGCTGTTCCGTCTGGACAGCTAGAGGTTTTTTTGGAAACAGAATGCTTTGAACGGACATTCCAACCGTCACGACAACGACCATCAAAACGACGGCCAGGAGCGTTCGTTTGTCGAACGCTTTCTCATTCGGTTCGTATATGCTCATGGTACGGGGTCATAGCCTCCCGGGTGATAAGGATGGCAGTGCAATATCCTCTTTACGGCGAGGAAAGAGCCTTTAAACGGTCCGTGCTTTTGTATCGCTTCCAGGGCGTATGCGGAGCACGTCGGGTAAAACCTGCAGGACGGGGGCTTGAGCGGAGAAATAAGTTTTTGATACAGCCAGATCAAGCCCACGAGAGCCAGGGAAAGAAGCCGTTTCACGGACGTCCCCGCACAAGAATGCCGGAACGATGCAGCAACTCGGACAGCTGCGGCTCGCGAACTGAGACAGAATCCGGGCCAGGGTATATGACAAAAGCAATATCGAGCCCTGGCCTAACCTGGTTTTTAGCCAGGCGCCAGCATTCGGATACCACACGCCTGGCACGGTTTCTGGCTACCGCATTCCCGTACTTGCGCACAGTGACAAAAACGGCGCGGGTAACCGCGCCGCTGTTTACCATGACGTGTAGCCGCATACCTTTAACCGTCCAGCGCTTGCCACGGTCAAAGACCGACCCAATTTCTTTCCTTGTACGGATACGTTCATCTTTCCGAAACCGAAAAGACGGCGTGCCCCGTTCCTCTGGGGACACGGGAATCAGTACTTCTTCTTTTCGTCGGAAATGCTCAGCTTGGCGCGGCCCTTGGCGCGGCGGCGCTTGATGACAAGCCTGCCGGCCTTGGTGGCCATGCGGGCACGGAATCCGAACTTGCGTACGCGGCGGGTACGGCTGGGCTGGTAGGTTCGCTTCATTGTGATAACTCCTCAGACTATCAGGCGTATCCAAGCCATGCGGCTTCGTGCACGCCATGCGTTTTCGCTGGAAAACACTGGTTTTTTCAAGGAATAACGGCAAAGCCATAGCTTAGCCGCTTTCCCCTATCCATTCCCGCGAAACCCGCGGGGCTGTGGTATCATGTAAGGTCACCCCGAATGCGCAAGCGCATCACAGGATAGCCGACGGAGTATAGACCGAACGCCATCTTTGGTCAACGAGTGCGCCGTATGAATTTGTACCCTCGAATTACTTGATATTATGGATATTTTGATTATTATTAGCTATCATCATAGTGTAGGATAGCATGGTAGCATGAGCAAAATACAGAGAAAAGTGCGCATATTCTCCGCCCTGGAAGTGGCAAACCTATGCGGTGTAGTAAATCAGACCGCCATTAACTGGATACGCAATGGATACCTCAAGGCCTTTACCACCCCGGGTGGCCAATACCGTGTATATGCAGAAGACTTAAGCCAATTTCTGTCCACCCGTGGGATGAAACTGCCTCTGGACCTGATAGCAGAAACCCGCTCGGATTTGGACTATTCGCTCATCCTCATTGTAGACGATGACAAAATGCTCAACGACTTGGTTAAGCGATACTGTGAAAAGACCATTCCATCCTTATCGGTCCTACAGGCTTTTGATGGCTTTGAAGCTGGTGCGCTGTTGGCCGAACAACGCCCAGGCTTTGTGGTGCTGGATGTAGACCTGCCAGGTGTCGATGGCTATAAAATCTGTCACCGGATAAAAACAGACAGCGCTTTCGGAAAGCCCTATGTGGTCGCCATGACCGGCCTGGATGAAGCCGTAGCCAAGAACCGCATGCTTGCGGCCGGCGCCG
>JAKQNL010000020.1 GCA_029565815.1 Spirochaetota bacterium
GTTTTTACGCGCACAGGCCGGTCGCATACGCATCCTTGCATGCGATACCGCCTGCGGGCCGCTAGCAAGCGCAGGCATCCAAATTGATGCTGTGGTATGCCTAGAAGGCCAAGTCTATAACGTAGCCGATTTCCTACCCATGCGCCGTAGGGATGCTTGTTTATGGGCAGATGTAAGTTCCCATCCGTCTGGCTTTAGCGCCTTTCACGGGCCGGTGCAGCTTGTGGCAAGCACTTACAGCGACGCATCCATCCATGAGCGACTGGCACGAAGCGGGCTGCCTATCCTAACGGTTCCGCCGCTTGGATCCGTTGGCGTGCTTGCCCTTCGCCTGGCGCGTGTGGCGTACGGCGGCCCGCTTCTTGTGTTCGGCCTGGATTTTGCATACCCGCAGGGCCAAACACACTGTGCTAACAGCCCGTCTATGACCCATGACGATCGTATGCAGCATCGCTTATACCGAAACAAGCGCGCATGGGCAGCCAGTTTTCGGGAAGGCACTCAAGCTATCGAATCCGGCTGGCAGAGCGACCCGGCCCTAGCCATGTATGCACAACTTGCTGCTGCCGAAATAGAAGAAGGCACAAACAGCGGACGATCGTACCTGGATCTACGGGGCGCGTACTCCTACCCGCTACCGATGGACCACGCTGCGTATACTGCTACCAGCCTGTGGCTTGATTCGCTACCAACACAGCCAGCGGACCGCCAGGAGCAAGCCAGCGAAAGTAGCAGAAAGGCATGGGAACGCGATGCTCGTGCTTTCCTTACAGGCGAACTGGCAGCAGCACAGGAACTGCGCACAGCCTTGGCAGGCGGAGCAGCGCAGGCAGAGCTACAAAAGCTTTTAAGCCGTGCGGATTTTTGCTGGATACATTTTCCGGACCCCGAGCGGGTTCTGGCTATGGAATTGGATGCACTGAAGCGCGTCGCAGCGGAATGCTCATACTGGATGGACCGCTTGCACGACGCCTTATCGTTTAATCGCGCTTAGCGTACACACCCGAGCACTGCTCGTACTCAAGCACTGCTTGTACGCAAACACTAGCGCCTTTCCTCATCCTCGTTCTCCCTCAATACGGCCATGAAGGATTCCTGGGTCAGTTCCACGTCGCCGACCATCTTCATGCGCTTCTTGCCCTCTTTCTGCTTTTCCAGGAGCTTGCGCTTTCTGCTTATGTCACCGCCGTAGCATTTCGCAAGCACATCTTTACGCAGCGGGTTTACCGTTTCGCGCGCGACTATGGTTCCGCCAATAGCCGCCTGAATGGCTATCTTGAACTGCTGGCGACCCATGGAGCCCTGCAGGCGCTCGCACACCTTGCGGCCGCGTTCGGTAGCATTTGGCCGGAACACCAGCTGGGCAAGAGCGTCCACGGGCTTACTGTTGATGAGTATGTCCAACTTGGCAAGATCTGTTGGGCGGTAGTCTATGATCTCGTAATCAAAACTCGCATAGCCGCGACTGGTGCTTTTAAGCTTGTCGTAAAAATCAAAGAGAACTTCCGCAAGCGGCATCTCAAAGGTAAGCTCCACCCGCTTTTCATCCAGGTGCGTAAAACCAGTTTGGCTGCCGCGCTTGTTAACGCACAGAGTTATAAGGTTTCCTATATACGCAAGCGGCGTGATGATTTGAGCTTTTATGTAGGGCTCTTCGGCGCTTTCTATACGGGACGGGTCCGGGTAGTCGGACGGATTGTCCACGATAATGGGCTCGTCCTTGCGTTCCAGTTTGATTTTATAGCGCACACTGGGTGCGGTCATGATGATAGCCTGGTCGTATTCCCGCTCCAGGCGTTCCTGAACCACTTCCAGGTGCAACATGCCCAAAAAGCCACAGCGGAAACCAAAGCCAAGAGCCGCGGAACTGTCCTTGTCATACAAGAGCGAAGCATCGTTGAGCTTAAGTTTTTCCATGGCGACTTTCAGCTCGTCGTAGTCCGCGGTGTCCATGGGATAGATGGAGCTATACACGACCGGCTTTACCTCGCGGAAACCCGGAAGCGGCTCGGGTGCTGGTCTGTCCGCGCCGGTTACGGTGTCGCCTACCCGCACGTCGGATACGGTTTTGATGCCTGCAATGATATAACCTACCTCGCCGGCGGACAGGCCATCGGACGGAGCCAGGCGCAGCTTAAAGTGACCAGCCTCTTCCACCTCGTACTCCGAGGCGTTGTACATGAAGCGCACCTTCATGCCCTTTGAAAGGCGGCCGGAAAACAGCCGCAGGTGCACGATGACGCCACGGTATGGATCGTAGTGGCTGTCGAAGACTAAAGCCTTGAGTATATCGTCATCTTTGCCTTTTGGAGCCGGTATGCGCTCGACTATCGCCTCCAAAAGCTCATCCATGCCGGTACCGAGCTTGCCGGAAACGCACAGGGCTTCATCGCCATCCAGGCCAAGATCGTGGCTGATCTGGTGGCGCGCATCGGGTATGTTCGCCGCTGGCATATCGATCTTATTGATAACCGGGATAATCTCCAGGTCATGCTCAAGGGCCATGTACATATTGGACAGCGTTTGGGCCTCGACGCCCTGGCTTGCGTCCACCAGGAGAATGGCTCCTTCGCACGAACTGATAGCGCGCGACACCTCGTAGGAAAAGTCCACGTGCCCTGGAGTGTCCACCAGGTTAAGGATGTATTCTTTGCCGTCTTTGGCCGTATAGGATAGGGTTACCGCTTGGCTCTTGATGGTTATGCCGCGCTCCCGCTCGATGTCCATGTTATCCAGCATCTGGGCCTGGATCTTACGCTCGTCCACAAGGCTTGCGCGTTGTATGAAGCGGTCTGCCAGGGTGGACTTGCCATGG
>JAKQNL010000034.1 GCA_029565815.1 Spirochaetota bacterium
GCCGGCAAGAGCCTTAAGGAAAAGGTAGCGATTACCAGGGAATGGAGACTAAAGCAGTACGAGTCTCTCCTGGATGCGGTATTCAAGCGCCGCGGCTGGACCGCAGACGGCTGCCCGACACCGGAGCACATGAAGGCACTAGGCATGGACCTGCCAGAAGTCCTAGATGTAATAAACGCGCGCATAGCTGGCAAGGCGTAAGGGGACTTCTATGGTCATAGTGAAAATTCTTCTGGAGATGATAGGCGGCCTGGCCATTTTCATGTACGGCATGCAAATGGCCAGCGACGGCATGCAGCGGGCTGCCGGCGACCGCATGCAGCGAACGCTCAACTTCATGACGGGCAACCGCTTCCTGTCCATACTGACAGGTTTCATCATAACGGTGCTGGTCCAGTCATCGTCGGCATCGACGGTCATGATAGTGTCCTTCGTCAACGCCGGGCTTATCAACCTGGTGCAGGCGGTCGGATGCATCATGGGCGCGAACATAGGCACCACGGTAACCGGCTGGCTCATTTCCCTGGTCGGGGTAAAGTTTTCCATAAAAGCCTTTGCCGTTCCAATCATCGCCCTGGGCTTCTTCCTTACCCTGTCCAAAAAGCGCAAATCGTTGAACGGCTGGGGCTCGGCCCTCATGGGCTTTGGCTTCATCTTCCTGGGCCTGGAACTGCTGGCTGCTTCTGTGCCCACCCCGGGCAAGGACGCGCTGTTGTTCTTGGCCAAATTCACCAACCTGGGGATACTGACCACCATCATCTGCGTGATAGTAGGTGCGATATTTACCGCTCTAGTCAACGCGTCGAGCGCTGCCCAGGCAATCATCATCACCCTTGCCATGCAGGGCGTACTCACCTATGAAATGGCCGTAGGCCTTATGCTCGGCGCGAACATAGGAACCTGTACCGACGCCCTACTGGTTTCCTTCGGCACAAATACCGCAGCAAAACGGGCCGCATGGGCGCACCTTTTGTTCAACGTATTCGGAGCTGTGTGGGCGGTGGCATTATTTGGTCCATTCCTGCGCCTTATAGATTTTGTGACGCCGGGTGAAGCATCCAAGAACATTGCGCTGCACATAGCCATGATGCACACCACCTTTAACAGCATAAACACGCTCATCATCCTGCCCTTTGTGCGCCAGTATGCTGGCTTCCTTACCTGGCTTATTAAGCCATCCAAAGCCGAGGCAGAAGGCCCGTACCGCTTCCCGTACATAAACACCGGCATCCACGACACTCCAGGCCTTGGCATACTGCAGGCCCGCGGCGAGATCGCCAAGATGACCCGACTAACCCGTGACATGTTCCACGCGGTGCAGTCCACCTTCGGCGATGATGATGTTTCTGTCGCCGGCAGGATGGAAGAACTCAAAGCCATGGAAAACCGAGCCGACGAAATGCGGGAAGAGCTGTCACGCTACCTGGCAAGCAGCCTGGGCGAAGCAGCTCTGTCCGAAGCCGACCGAACATCGGCCACAACCCTCATGCGCATCGTGGAAGACTTGGAGAACATAACCGACCTGTGCTACCACCTGGCCATGCTTTTGGACAAGGCGGAAACAAAACATTACGCCTTCGACAAGAAGGAGATTGAACGCTTGCGCCCGTATGTGCGGCTCGTGGACGAATCGCTTGCCTTCTTCGAGTGCCACATCGACAAGGAAACCACCCCCGACGAGCTGGAAGAAGCCCACCGGCTGGAGGAAGAGATCGACAGCTTCAAAGCCAACCTTAAAAAGAGCGCTCGCAAGCGCCTGGAATCCGGCGGGGACGTCCGATCGGAACTGCTGTACATTGACATCGTGCGCAATATAGAAAAAATCGGAGACTACGCGTATTCCATATCGCTTGGCTTTGCTGGAGTCCGCTGAGATGCTTTTTCGCTCACCTGTCCGGACCAGCAAGGGCAAGCGCGGCACTGCCTTGGCGCGTTCCGGGCATGTGGGGCTATGGGCGGCATGCGCGCGCTTGGGCATAAGCGCGTGCGCACTGATACTTTCAGTAGCCTGCGCAAGTAAGGGCCCTATGCCGGAAAGCGTCTTCCTTT
>JAKQNL010000038.1 GCA_029565815.1 Spirochaetota bacterium
TACGTGGGTCTGCGCATCCATCAGTGCCCAGGCTTACGAGCCATGGATGCTTGTCCCACGAGCCGTATGCGCGCGCAAGGCTTCCGTTTGTGGCTGGGCTGGTCATCTGGAAAAACGGCAACACGGGTCTGCGTACATCGCTACCACGCTGCGCGGCCACGCCACGCGCCACCCGGAGAGCCGCCCGCATCTTCAGCACCAGAAACGATTCGCCAGGGCTGCCGTCTGGGTTTATGTATGCCGGGCTTAGGCCCTTGGGCGTCCCGTCGCACAGGGGAGCTAAAAGCTCAAAGCCACTCTGGATGGCGCTAAACACCTCGGCTCCCATGGACTGGTTTTTTTTGCGGTCCGCGTAGCTGGTGGCCGATCCACCGTTAAGGACGCCCCATGCGGCCTGTCCCAAAAGCCTTTGCCCAAGCGACACAAGGGCTGGCCGGTCAAATACCAAGTCTGAGCCTTCGCTACGTGCAGTGGGCGGCAGGCTTTCTTGCAGCTCAGATAGGCGCTGTAATGCATGCTTGGCAGGAAGACGGAATTCCTTCATGCCGTGCACATCCACGATGCGCTTACCGTCCAGAGGCGGTATGCGTAAAGCACCAGCCGCTGTACTGCTTTTTGTGGCCGCTTGCGCACTAAGGCTTCCGTCGTTAATCGCCTGTAGGAGCGATAGGCTCTTGTCTACGTCTATGCCCTTAGACAGCATGTCGTTAAGGAGGGCCGGGTGCAGCTGTTGCCTGTGTGTAGCCGTGCTGTGATTCATTATGTCAGCTCCCGCTGTGATAGTACGGAAGCGGCCAACGCAGCCCCCGATAGGGATATATCGTAATTGTTAAGAATAAATACCGGCGTGCGTTCAAGGATTGCGCGTGTGTGTTCCTTGTAGGAAGCAAGAAAGCCGCGCATGAATCGATTGTTTTCTATAAACCAGCCTGCGTTCTTTGCGGCAATTCCGCCAGCAAGGTACAAACCTCCATAGGGCAAAAACGCCAAGGCAATGGATGAAGCGACGCGGGCATACAGGTCCACGAACATGCCCATAGCCAGGGCGCACACTGTGTCGGATACGGCAGCGTCGGATATAAGCCTAGCTTGCTCATTTGCCTTGGCCTTTAGAATTTGGCAGACCAGCTCGCCCGGCTTGGGGGCTTCGGAAGCAAGCCAGGCAAGTATCGCGCCTAAACCAAGGCCGGACACAGCAGCCTCTGCACCTATGGGCGATTCGTAGCGTGTGGCCAAAAATGCAGATAGCCGCGCGCTGTCCTCGTTGTATACCGGCAGGTTTATGTGCCCACCTTCGGATGGATAGACGCGGGGGCCATCGCCGTCCTGGGTGATAAACCCGCAGCCCAGGCCAGTGCCGGCTCCTAGGGCAACGATAAGGCCGCGAGCTTCTGGTTTCGGCATTGTGCCATCGGGCATGGCGAGCGCTGTAACGGCCTGGCTACGGCCAGGGGGCACACTGAGTATGCCCCAGGCGACAGCGCTAAAATCATTGAGCAAAAAACAGCGCATACCCAGGGCTTTTTCTAAACCAGCTTTTGTAAGCACCCAGGCTGTGTTACTCATGGCTATGGTTCCATTACGAACCGGGCCGGCTGCGCATACGCATGCAAGGCTAGGGCGCGGGCATCCTGCGGCGGCGGCTTCAGACAAAAAGTGTAACAGGGTTTCTTCTGCGTTTACGGTGTGGCCGCTTGGGTAGCGGCGGGCAAACAGGGCGCGCGTGCCGTCCATGATGGCGCAGTTGGTGTTGGTGCCGCCTATGTCCGCGGCTAGTACAAGGGCTGCGCCAGAATGCTGTTCCATGCTGTTGATACTAGTGCGGGATGGACAAAAAAAACAGGGGGACCCGTTGTGGATCCCCCCATCTAAAGCCTACAAAAGATACTTAGAACTGGATGCGGAGCATTGCGTTTGCGCCAAGGCTCTTAGTCTGGGGAACCCAGGTGCCCTGCAGGTCCAGCACGATGAACAAGAGGTCCAGGGAGAAGCCGCCAAAGAGGCGGAACACCGGCTTGTCGCTCTCTGCGCCGAACATGAAGCCAGTAGCATCCAGGGAAGATACGTCGTAGCCGGCATCGGTGAGGGCTTGCTTAACCTGAGCCTCGGTGCCGCCTGTGTAGATTACGTTACCCTTAAGGCCACCTGCAAAGGTAGATTTGCCGAAGGAATAGCCTGCAGCCAGGTAGGGGCGAATGAACAGCAGCTTCTTGGAAACCTGGGCGGTTACATCGAAACTATCGGTGGTCCACTCGATAGCCATGGTTGGATCCGCTACGGTAACCGTGTAGGTCTGATAGGTAAAAGGATCAGGCGCAACATCCAGGTCCATGCTCATAGAGCCGGTTAGGCGGTTGTAGCCAAGGCCTATGGACACATCCGGATACACGACGCCTTCTTTGACAAGACCAAGGCGTACGTTGCCGCCTATGAGCTTGTAATCGGCCGCTATGCCCTGGGCGGACAGTTTTTCGGTAACAGCTTCGGGCAACATCATGCCCTTAAGGCCTACATCAAACGGAAGGATGAAGCCACCGATTTTGGCAGATAAAGCTGCAGCTGGAATGGGTAGGCCGTATTTCTTAAGCTCGGCCGGCATGTCTATAGCCATGGCGGCGAATAGCGGCTCCATGCTCGCGGACGGAACCATGGTCGCGCCAAAGGACAAGCCGACGCCAAAGTGGGGCAGCTGACCAAGGTATGCATCGGACCAGTTGTTGCCAACGGTTGCGTTATAGCTCATGGTTGGAGCCGCTTCGGTGGCAAAGGTCTGGAATCCGGTGGCAAAAGCGCCAAGATCCTGGGCATAAGCGGAAAGGCCTACGAGTAGGGCCATAACGATCAGCATAAAACGTTTCATGTAACCTCCTGTTGTGTCCCGCATCATCGGGGCATGCTAGTAATATACCGCATGCAACGGGAATAATCACGTTGTGGGCTAAAAGTTACATCAGGCGACGTTCAGTACAGATCTGCTATCAGGTCGCGCAGCTCCCAGCTGCTAAGGGCTTGGTTTGGGCCGGTGTGAATTTCCAGGTGCAAGTGCTCGCCGTGGCCCTTTTTGCGCGCATTGCTGCCTGTGTTGCCGCCGTGCCCGATAAGCTGACCGGCTTCTATAACCTGTCCGGGGCTTACGGTAACATCGTGCAGGTGAAAATATGCGTAGTAGCGGCGGTCGTCGGGGCAGTACACAACCACGCCGTTGCCCGATTTTGGCGACAAACCGCCGCCTGTGTATGAAGCTAGCGTGTCTCCGCCGTTCCAGTCGCCGGCAGCTGATACCACAATGCCTCGACATATGC
>JAKQNL010000043.1 GCA_029565815.1 Spirochaetota bacterium
TGAGTAGGCTGTGTGCTTACGTGCGCATAGCCGAAATTTCCCCATAAGCTTCGGGGCACTTACCATAGGCTAGCAGGTGCTGGATGCTCGTCCTTCGACTTGCTATACTTGCGCACGGAGCTTTGCCTCCGATTCATACAAGGAGACCCCATGCCCGAAACCAAAGTGCTCGTCAATTTGTCCAACCGCCACATCCATGTGTCCAAAGAAGACCTCGTTGCCCTGTTTGGAGCCGGCCACAGTCTTACCAAAACCAAGGACCTTATGCAGCCGGGCCAGTTTGCCTGTGATGAAACCGTTACCATTCGCGGGCCTAAGGGCGCTATTGCGGGGGTTCGCATACTTGGGCCGGAACGCAAGGAAACCCAGTGCGAAATCCTGTCCAGCGACGTGTTTAAGCTCGGCGTAAGCGGCTGCCCGGTACGCGAATCCGGCAAGCTGGACGGCTCCATGCCTTTTATCATCGAAGGACCGGCCGGCACGGTGCACAAGGACAAGGGCCTTATCATCGCAAAGCGCCATATCCATTTTGACCCGAAAAGCGCGGCCGCATTCGACGTTAAGGACAACGAGCTGGTTGATCTGCGCATAGACGGCGAGCGCGGAGCCCTGTTCCTGAACGTGATTTGCCGCGTTAACGAAGCGTATGCCAAAGAGTGCCACCTGGACTTCGACGAAGGCAACGCAGTGGGCATAGCGTCCGGGGCCATGGGCACGGTTGTAAAGCGATAAAGAAGTAACTTTTTTCTGGAGGCCGGTATGAGCAAGGTAATTCTAAAGGCAGAAGACCTGGACGGCTACCTGGGCGAAGCCGACCGCCAGAGCTTAGCCCAAATGGACGGAATGTACGAACACGCTGTTGCTTTGTTCGAGCGCCTGTCGGCAGCCGGCAGCACCGCAGCAAAGCGCGATATAGAATCGGCACTGGTGGACTCGTACAACCACATGGGCCAGGTTATGCGCGATATATGCAAAAAGGAAGGGCGCATCAAGGTGTACTCCTTTGAGACGCCCCGCGAAAGCCACGGTGAGGCTTCCCGCCTCATAGCCAAGTTGCGCGACGAAAACACCCAGCGCCACGAGTTTACCTATTACACCCAGCGCGCATACGAGCTTTTGTTCAACCTTGCCTATGGCTATGCCGGCAGCCGGAATAAAAACTACCTGATTGTAAAAACCCCGGTGCGAAACCCGGTGCAGAATTACGCCGTTCACAAGATTCCGAATGTCGACAACGCGATCAACTCGACCGTCATGTGCGTCATGCTGCGTGGCGCCCTACTGCCGTCCATCATCATGTCAAAAGAGATAGAGGAATATTCTTCATCCAGTTACGTTACGCCGTTTGCCTTGTTCAAAATTAAGCGCGACGACAGTAAGGATGAAGCCGGCATGGAGTACATTCTGGATCTGGACCGGTCTTACTTCCGGCTGGAAGATTTGGACGGCAAGGACCTGGTGTTTGCAGACCCCATGAACGCAACCGGCGGTTCCCTGGTCACCGTGGTCAAATACCTTCTGGACCAAGGCGTGCGTCCCCGTTCCATTCAGTGCTTTAATGTAATCTGCGCGCTCAAAGGCGCGCTGCGCACCATGCGCGCGGTGGATAATCTTACCGTGTACACCCTGTGGATGGATCCTGTGCTTAACAAACTTGCGTATATCATGCCAGGCCTGGGCGACGCCGGCGACCGCATCAACGGTACCGACAGCGACGACGATGTGCGCGACATGATACGGCTCATCGCCGATTACGGCTCCGGCATCACGAGTCTTTACCGCAAGCAGATTCGTACCATCGAGCAAACGGTGCTGCACCGATGAAAGCGATGTCCCGCGCACTCCTGTGCGTGGCGCTTGTTCTTGCGTGCACCTCCTGCGCTACCAACGCGAACTCCCGGGCTTTGGCATCGTCATGGACAGAGCTTGGCAATACCTGGGCAGAACTAGGCAAATGGGACAAAGCCGGGCTTGCCTGGCAAGAGGCGCTGGACCTAGATCCAAGCCAGGGAGCCGCGGGCTACAACCTGGCGCGCGCGTTAGCGGAATCCGGTCAGTACGACAAAGCCATTGCGGCTGCAGACACCGTGCTCAAACGTGATAAAGACAACACCATGGTCTTAAGCGTCAAAGCCTATGCATTGCACAAAGCGGGCAGCTACGAGCAAGCCTTGGTATTGTACGAACAGGTGCTTGCGCTGAATGGCGGGAACGCGGATACGCTTATGAACCTGGCTGTCTTACTGGAGTCCGCCAGGCGCTACGATGAAGCAATCGGCCGCTATCAGGAAGTGCTTGCCGCCAGGCCCGATGACCAGGCTGCGTCCTTGCGCCTTGCCCTGTGCCTGTCTGCGCTAAACAAGCCGCTGGATGCGCTCGAAGCGGCCAAGCCATGGTTTACAGCCAACCCGGATTTGCTTGCGGCTCTTCGCCTGAAAGCTCGCTTACAGGAACAGGCCATGTTGTATGCCCAGGCTATAGAAAACCTCGTGCTGATTACGAACCGGGCTCCGGATGATGCCGCCTCGTGGTTTGCGCTTGCCCGTTTGCGGCTTGGTCCGGCAGGTGATGGACCGGCCGGCCTTGAAGCGCTGCAATCCGCTTTGTCTGCAGGCTTTGCCGACCGCGACGCTATGCAAAAACTGGCCGACGATACAGCTATCGCTTCGCGCGACCAGGTGCTCGCCCTTTTGTCAGCTAAACTTTAGGAAGCTTTAAAAACAGTACTGCCCCGAAGCTTATGGGCCCGAGCCTGGCGAGCCTGCTTGCTATTCCTGGTGGCCCAGTTCCAGAATCAGTTCCACTTCCCCGCGCGATAACTTGACTGCCCGGGCGATTTCCTCCACCTTCCAGCCTTGATGCGACAGCTTGCGAACGGTTTCCTGAACACTGAGCGACGGAGCGCCTTTGTCCTTGCGTTTGCCATCCGGCTCGTCTTTAAGGAGATCGTTTAAGAGCTTTAAGTGATCCTGGGTCTTTTTGTTCAGTTCCTCAAAGCGGGTTTCCGCACGGGCAAGCCACTCGCGGGCCTTGTTCAGCTCGCCTGCCCGACGCTCGGCTTCGGTCATCGCTTTGCTCATTTCGTCCAAGCGAAGCACGGCAGCATCCAGGGCGGGTTTTGCAGACAGTACTTCCTCAAGCGATCGCTTGAGGTCGATGACCTGGTCCGGTATCTGCCGTACGTCCGTGTCTATCCCGCGAACGGATCGCTCCAGCTCGCTGATTGCCTGGAAGTTTTTATCCACCGCGTCCGCGGTTGCATCCAGTATGTTGGATTTCCGCTCCACGCGTTCGTATTTTTCCGCGGCTTCGTCGGCAGCGTCGGTCAGGCGACGCATCTCCGCCTGTATCTGGGACAACTGGTCGCTCGATTCGGTAAGCGATGCAAGTTTTTGATCGACGCCCTGGGACATGGCAAGCAAGCGCTTAAAGTCATCTTCCAGCGTGTCGATACGGCGCTTCTCGGCGAAGAACCTGGCTATCTTCTGGGACAGCTCGTCTTCCAGGCGCTTGACGCGGCCGTACTGGGTTTCCAGTTCCGCCATCTCCGCCCTGCGCGACTCCGCCCGTGCCATGTCGGCTTTCATGGCTTCTATGGATTCGCCAAGCGAAGCCTTTAGCTCATCCGCGCGATCGAACAATTTGGTCTGGTTCTGGAATGCTTTAATCTGTTTATCCATATCGGTGAACAGAGTTTCCCGGGTTTTCTTTTCTTCGGACAAGCCTGCGGACATAAGCTGGCGCGTGCTGTCCAAATTGTCACGAATGGTTTTCGCGTCGCGCCGGTATTCTTCCAGCGATGCAGCCATTGCAGCTTGTGCGTCGGCGACCTTGCGGGCTGCGTCCGAGGACAGGCCGTCGTAGGACCTGCCCAGGTCGTCCAGGGCCTGCGCGGTTTTTTGGGCGAATTCCTGGCGGAAGCGGCTTACCTCGTCCCCCAGCGAGCGGACATCGCGTGCAATGGCTTCGCGCTCGGTTTTCGCCGTTTCCAGTATGCGCTTTTTCTCTTTGTCCCAATCCGAGCTGATTGCCGCCGATTCGGTTTTGAACGATAGTCCAAGGGCCTGGATGGCTGCGGCCTGTTCGTTGTGCGCTTTTGCGTGCGCTGCAGTAAAGTGCTCTTTCCATTTTGCTGCATCGGCCAGCACGGCCGCGGCTGCCGATTCGAATCGCTCGCGAGCTTTACCGGATGCGGCTTCCAACGCTTTTGCATCTTCCGATGCGGCCCGTTCCGCCATGCGCAGGCGCTCGCCGCCGTCGTGCTTCCAGCGTTCAAGCTCGGCATTGAGGAATGCGTCGGCTGCGGCTCGCGCGTCGTCCAGGTCTGCTTTTACTGCAGCTTTCAGGCTTGCTAGCGCGCCGTCAGCTTCGGATACCCGCTCGCTGATCGCGTCGCGGTGAGCTTCCACCTGAGCGGCAAGTTTGTCCATCTGCTCCTGCACGCGGCTCTGCGTCTGGGCAAGCGCTGCCCGCTGTTCATCAGTCCAGGCTTTTTCGCTTTCCGAGCGGGTTTCGACCGCCTCACGCTGAGACTGTGCAAGCTTCTCGTCCATCTCGACGCGCCACGCGGAAAAGCGTTCGTCGGCATCTTCGCGGCGCTTGCGCAGGTCGGCGAAAAATTCGTCCTCGAATACTTTGAGCTTTTCGGATACGTTCGCGTATGCCCTGGATTTGAGGGCGTTCAGGTCGTTCTCCAGGTCCTGGACACTGGATTTTACGCGGGCGGATTCGCCGCGGAATTCTTCCTCGAAGGCAGCCTGGCGTGCGGCCAGGTCTTTGCCAAAGAGCGCAAAGTCTTCGCCTACGCGCCGCTCCACGCCGCCCATGGCGTCCCTAAGCGCTTTTTCCATGCGGTCTGCATCCATGCGCATGGCTTCCAGCCTGTCCAGGCCCTGTTCAACCACCGCCCGCAGTTCGTCGGCCCGTTGTTCGAATCCGCTGAGCGCGCGCTGTTCCAGTTCGTGCACGCGATCGCCCATGCGCTGTTCCGCGGAGCTTAGGGCGCTTTCCATGGAGGCAAGCCGCGCTGCCTGGCTGGCTTGAGCTTCCATGGCGCTTGCTCCCATCTCCGCTATGCCGTCCTTAAGCGCCGTACGGAGTTCGGCCTGGCGTTTGGTTAAGTCTTCTTGGTGAGTTTTTATAACTTCCGTAAATCGTGCGTGCAGGGTTTTGGCTGCATCCTGGGCTTTTATCTCCACTTGGGCAAAGCGGTCGGTGTATACGGCTTCTGCTTTGCTTACCAGTAGCTCGGTAGCCATAAGCCGTTGTTCTATGGCTTCCGCGCTTGCCTTTGCGCTGGCTTCCGCGTCCAACAGGATTGCTTCGGCGTCTTTTTTCCACTCGCTTTTGAGGTGTTTAATGAGTGCTTGGGTTTCCGCCACTTTTTCCTTGGCTTGGTCCCTGATGGTGTCAAATCGGGATTCAAGGGCTTCGGACAACTTGGACCCGCGCGCTTCTATCTGGTCGCGCAATTTCTGGAAACTTGCGTCTTCCAGTTTTTCGCCTTCATCGCGGGCGCGCTTGAAAGCGTCCTGTAGTTGGGACGCTATGGTTTTATAACGGTCTTCCGCAGCCTGTGCGGCCGCCGCGTGCATCGCGCCCACGCTGTCCGCGCTTTGCTCCGCCTTTAATCGTAACGATTCGACAGTGTTGAGGGAGTCGTCGAGGCTGGATTTTATCTCTACCGAATACGCGTTGTGCAGTTCCGTTAGCATGGCCTTTGCGTCCGATGCTATCCCTTCGCGTATGCCTGGAACCGAAGCTTTCAGTTCCTGAATTTCCTGCTTGCTTGCTTTTAGGGTCTTTGCGACAGAGTCTACGAAATCGCTTTCCTCGTGGATGATGCGCAGGTTCTGGTCCACGCGGCCGCTCATGTCTTTGAGCTCGGCAAGGGCCTTGTCGTATTCGGCTATGCGCGACGCTATGGTGCCTATGGCGTCTGCGCGCTCGTTGAGGGCTACTTCCACGGATTGAACGCGCTTAAGCACCTCGCGGGCGGCTTTCTGGTGTACGTCCAGGTCGATGGCGTATGCCTTTAAGTCTTCCCGGCGCGCTTCGGCGTGGGCAGACAGCTCGTCCTTGAGCCGGTCGGCGTATTTTTTTACCTTTTCCAGCGAGCGGTTGTCGCGGTCCAGGATGCGGTACGCGGCCAGCGCCACAACGACGATGCCGATGGTCACGAGGTTCCAGGGGTCGAACATGGCTGCAATCTCCCGTTGGCGTCCTGTTTGCTTAGAGTACGGCAGGACTTGGGCAAATTATAGCCTACAATGGCAAATCAGACCATTGGTCTACGAAAAAAATCTTCTAGAGGCGCATAAAAACCGGTAGCGTTAAGCCGGGGTTTTTTCCTTTATCACCGCTTTTCGTTTCCAGCGGCCGCCCAGATAGTACCAAGTGGAGAACACGGCGCCCATGGTCCAGCCGGCGGGAACGCTCCACCATATTCCATCGGAGCCCATGTGGAAAACGCTGATAAACAGTATGGCTGCCGGTATGCGTATCACCCACAGGGCCAGAACCGTGTTGATCATAGGAATAAATGCGTCGCCGGCCCCGCGCATGACGCCATTGTTGATGAACATGGTTGAGAACAGGATGTACGTCGATCCAACGATAGTCAGGTAGCGTGCGCCTATCCTGGCCACTTCCATGTCATTGGTGAACAGGAGCATAAGCTCTTTGCCGAAAAATATCACGGCAAGCCCGGTGACGGCGGAAATGATAGCGCCAGCAATGATGGCCGACAGGTGGCCGCGTTTTACGCGCTCGGTTTTTCCCGCACCCATATTCTGGCCGGTAAAGGTAGATATAGCCTGGCTTAGATTCATAGCCGGCATGGACGCGAAACTATCCAGTCTGGACGCTCCGGTAAATGCCGCTATGGTTGCGGTGCCGAATCCATTCACGATACGGGTAAGGGCCATCATGCCCAGCGATACCATGGTTTGCTGTATGCCGGTGGGTAGCCCGATAGCCAGGCTTTTCTTGAATATATCGCGGTCAAAGCGTATGCCTTTAATGTTGAGCCGCACCAGATCGTTGCGCTTGTGTATGTACCACATGCCGCCGGCGAAGGAGCAGCCTTGGGAGATGATGGTTGCCCACGCAACGCCGGGTACGCCCCAGCCGAATACCACAACGAACACCAGATCCAGAACCACGTTCAAAAGCGTTGCGATGATTAAAAGGTACAAGGGCGTTTTGGAATCCCCGAGGCCGCGGAGTATGGCTGATATAGTATTGTAACCGAACATGCCAAGCATACCGAGGAAGGTGATGCGCAGGTATTGGGACGCGCCTACAAACACATCGTCGGGCACGGCAAGCAGGCGCAGGAGCGGGTTGGTTATCAACATGCCAATGATGGTGATCGCAAGGCCGGTCCAGAACAGAAGGATATAACCGGTATCCACCGCAAGGCGCACTTTCTCGCGGTTGCCTGCGCCGAAGTACTGCGCAACCAGAATGCTCGTGCCTATGGTCAGTCCCATGATGAGGGAAATCATGAGGAATATGATAGGGAACGACGTGCCGACCGCTGCAAGGGCCTGGTCGCCGACGAACTTGCCCACGACAATGCTGTCCACCATGCTGTAAAACTGCTGGAACACGTTGCCTATGAGCATGGGGATGGCAAAATTGATGATGACCTTTGTCTCGTTGCCTTGGGTAAGATCTTTCATGGTTGGATAAACTCCTGATTAGGACATGAATATACCGGTATGCGCTGCTACTAAGCAAGCTTGATGGCCCGTTGCTTGGCCGGATATACTCGAAGCTATGGAACATGATGATAGAGCAGACGCGTTCGGCTTTGGCCTCCTTACTCACGCATGTAATTTTTATATAGTGCGACACGGCGAAAGCGTCGCGAACGCTCAGAACCGCATACAGGGCCGCAGTGATTTTCCCCTCAACGAGCGCGGCAGGCAACAGGCGACCGCATGCGGAGCCTGGTTTGCAGGCAAGAATGTGAAGGCGGTGTTGTGCTCTCCGCTGTCGCGTGCAATGGAAAGCGCTCAGATTCTGTGCGCTGCAGCCTCCTTCCCGCCGCCAAAGCCGGAAGAGCTGCTCCTGGAACTGGAAACCGGTCGCTTTTCCGGGCTTACCCTGGCCGAAGCAAAGGAGCTGCATCCAGAAGACCATGCGCGCTTTTTGTATCAAAGCTGGGAAGGGGTAGAGGATGCGGAACGATCCCACCAGTTGGTGCTGCGCGCGCACAAAGCCTGGCATGCGCTTGTGTATGCCGCGCTACACTGCGGCGGCGATGTCATAGCGCTGTCCCACGGAGGGCTTATCCAGTGGCTGGTACGGACTACCTTTGGCGCTAGCTCGTGGCTACCCCTTGTGCCTACCGGGAACTGCTGTGTATACCAGCTTCTGGTCGAACCCCGAGGCAGGCAGCCCGATGGCCGGCCAGCCGTCATGCTGCAATGGAAAGAGATGAACTACCTGCCACCGTTGGAACATGCGCGGGCTGAGCCTGTGTTCTAAAAGAGTGAGTATGCGCGAACTGCGTTTGTGCGTCGCCCGTATGGCTTACGGCGCTGATGCCTGAGGCACAGCATCGAAAGCCGACCACAAGGGTTCGTCCGGGGGCGGATCTGCTGTTATGGTCAGCGCTTTGCCGTCGCTTAGCTCAAAACTCATGCTCCGAGCATGCAACATGATAAGCCCGTTGCGGGTAGACCGGCGTGCGCCGTATTTAAGGTCGCCGCGCACCGGCATGCCTGCGGCCGATAACTGGGCCCGTATCTGGTGGGTGCGCCCCTGGATGGGCTGAACGGCCAACAGCCAATAATGCTCGCTTGCGCCTAGGAGCTTATAGTGTAGCTCTGATAAATCGCCCCGAGTCTCACCCGGCCTGTCCGCTGCGATTGCTCTGGATGTATTTTTCCGACCGTCATGGATAAGCCGGTGCTTCAGCGATCCTGAAGCTTCCTTGGGAGCCTGCTCCACCACGGCCCAATAGGTCTTGCTTACGCGCCGCTGTCGGAATGCTTCGGAAAGGGCTGCAAGGCTCTTATGGTTCTTCGCAAAAGCTACGGCTCCGCTTGTGCGCCTATCCAGCCTGTGGGCGGGCTCGACGAACTTGCCTGGCCTACTTTTGGCCAGGAATTGCTTGAGAGACTCGTCTCCGCTTTTGTCGGGGAGGACCGGCACTGCGGCGAGTTTATTCACCACGACCAGGTCGCCGTCCTCATAGATGACGTCGAATATGCCGGACATGGGGCTAGAGTAGCACAAAAAACCCGCTTTCGGGAAGCGGGGCTGTGGTTTCCCCATAAGCTTCGGGGCACTAGGGAAGGTTTGACCTAGTCGGTGCGCTCTGGCATACTAGCACCACGGCCTATGCTGTTTTTCTTTCCTTGCAAATCAGAGCGGGCCATAAAAAGGAGATACCTATGTCCAACCTTAACGAGCGATTTGCGAAACTGGGCGTCCGATTGCCGGAAGTCCAACTGCCATCCGCCGGCACCGACTACCAGAAATGGGCTGTCGTTGCATGCGACCAGTATTCCAGCGAGCACGAGTACTGGGAGTCCGTCGCAAAACTGGTAGGCCAAGCGCCCAGCACCCTCAACCTGATTTTCCCCGAATGCTATTTGGAGGACGAGGACAAAGCACAGCGCGTGCAGCGCATCCAGGCATCCATGAAGGACTACCTGGCCAAGGGCCTCCTTGAAACCCACAAGCCAGGTTTTGTGCTGGTAGAGCGCTATACCCCCTTTGAGAAGCATCCGCGCAAGGGCCTCGTCATAGCAGTGGATTTGGAAGCCTACCAGTACGGCAAGGGCGTTACCTCCGCAATTAGGCCAACTGAAGGCACGATTGTTGAACGCCTGCCACCGCGCATGGACATACGCCGTGGAGCTCCGCTGGAATTGCCGCACATCATGCTGCTCATCGATGATCCGGCTCGAACCGTTATCGAACCCCTGTACGCCAAAGCCGCCAGCCTTCCAAAACTGTATGATTTCAAACTCATGAAAGACTCCGGCAGCATCAAGGGTTGGCATGTGTCGGATGCCGCATCGTTGGAAAGCATGGCCGCTGCTCTGGAAAAACTTGCAGACCAAAAAGCGTACCAGGCAAAGTACGGTTCTCCCGATGTGCTTCTGTACGCGGTAGGCGATGGTAACCATTCGCTGGCTACCGCAAAGGCGATATGGGAAGAGATAAAAAAAGCCGGGGCATCGGATAAGGACATCATGAATCATCCTGCCCGCTATGCTCTGGTTGAGCTGGTAAACATCTATGATGAAGGCTTACCCTTCCATCCCATACACCGCGTGCTGTTTAAGGCCGATGAAGCCGCCCTCCTTGCAGATATCACTGCCGCTGGAGCAAGTTTTGAGCCCATGTCCTGGGACGCTGCGGTAAAAAAAGCTGACGAAGAGACAAGCGAACACCGCTTCGCTTTTGTGTCCGCCAAGAAAACCGGGCTTATCCGCTTTGCAAAGCCGCGCGCTAACCTTGCAGCCGGAACCATCCAGGAAATCCTGGATCCATTCCTCAAGAAAAATGCCGGCACCGGTATCGACTACATCCACGGCACAGACAGCCTTGCAACGCTTGCAAAAAAAGACGGCAACCTTGGCCTGTACCTGCCGCCCATCGACAAATCCAGCTTCTTTGCAACAGTTATTCGCGACGGAGTAATGC
>JAKQNL010000050.1 GCA_029565815.1 Spirochaetota bacterium
CTTTTTAATGGTGGAGAATACCGGATTCGGCCGTGCGCGCCAGCGCACACGATAATAAATTTCCACTCCGAAAGCGGCGCAACGCGAAGCATTCGAACCGGAGTGCCGTGCCGCGAATGGCGCGAACCGGTGAGCGCCAGTAGCGGACGCTCCGCATGGATGCGGAGCGAGGCACGCAGGCGGCCCTCCACATCGGCGAAGGATGCGCCAATGCGGAGGGCGAATCCATTGTAATCACAATTTCAGCCCGCCATTCGGCGGGCCTTTTTAATGGTGGAGAATACCGGATTCGGCCGTGCGTGCAAGCGTACACAATAATAAATTTCCATGTAGCCCATAGGTTTATGGGTAATAAATCGACTTAATTACCCATGTGTGCTATGCCATGGGTAGTATTTCTGTTTTTTTACCTATGAGGTGTCTACTATGGGAAGCTTGAATGCAGCATTTTACCCAGAGCGAATCGAACAAGACGACGATCTTGATTCAGAGCATAAAAAAACTTATGCAGGACTACAAGCAAAAGCTCAAAAGCGAATATCCAAAGATGTACAGCCACGAGTTGTTAAATAACCTTTTTCGTTATCCATATACGAAAATTGACTACCTTGTTCGCGATGTAGGCGTTACGCGAAAAACTGCTTCAAAGTACCTCGATGACCTTGTAGCGCTTGGTCTTGTTTCAAAGCACAAGCTGGGCAAAGAGAATTTTTATCTCAACGATGCACTGTTCCAGAGCTTGCAAGAACAGCCCGAAAAACATTCCAACGTATAAGATGCCAAGCCGCCTCACATCCGGTTGGCTGCGAACATGCCTGTAAGCGTTAACGCAAGGCCAAGCACCACGTTGATGCCGATATTGGCCAATCCCTTGCCGACGGCGCCGTTTTGAAACATGCGTATGGATTCCAGCGAAAACGATGAGAAGGTGGTAAAGCCGCCCAGGAAACCGCTTACGAGGAAGACACGCAGACTGCGCGGCACAAGGGCTTTGTCGATAATGCCAACCGCAAAACCAATGAGCAGGCAGCCTGCAAGGTTGACCAACAGGGTTCCCCACGCGAACGCACTGCCAAAGCGGCGCTCGGCGAGGGTAGAGATTACGTAGCGGGAGCCGGAACCCAGGCCGCCGCCCAGCAAAACCAAAATGAAGCTATTCACAATGACTATCCTTGCAATCGAAGTGTGGTGTTACGAAGCTTTGGGATGCTCAAGGCTACTGGCCTCCCTGGTGTGGCTCCGCCTGTACATCTTTTCCCCGTATGGCAAACCACAGGGTGCCGACAACACCGAACCCGGCAGCGACCAGGAAGTTGACAGCCGGTCCGCGGTTCCACAGCCATGCGCTGGACAGGGCGGCCATCGATACGACGACATCCCGAACCAGGTAGTACGCGCCAAAGGTGCGCGCTTTGGCATCCTCCGGTGCAAGATCCATGATGAGGGCTTTCCGGGTCGGCTCGCCAAACTCTTTCAGGCCGCGCACGATAAAGGCTATAACAAAAACAGCGAAAGACCGTGCAAAAAGGAGCACCAGGGGGAAGAGGGTAAAGAAGCCGAAGGTCATAAGGACGAAGGGCTTTTTGCCGTAGCGGTCGGCCATCTTTGCAACGGGTATGTAGACGAGCATGGCGGTTACCATTTCGATGGTCGTAAGCACGCCGAACTGCAGGGCGCTTAGGCCGTTGTTGTTGACGGCCCATATCACCACAAAGGCATAGGGTATCTGTTCGGCAAAGCGTATGAGAATATCGCTTGCAAGCAGGTTCCTTAAAGCCGGGTTAAAGAGATCGCCCAAACGGGTAGCGTGCCCTGCTTCCTGCGTAGAACGAGGCTTGTCATCGTCCATGAAGCGCTGTACAAGGATCAAGGCAATAAGCCCCATCGCCATAGCTGCGCCAAAAGCTATGCGCACCCCGATTACTTTGCCATAAGCGCCGATGAGGACGCCGCCGACAAGCGGTCCCAGGGCCATGGGTATCCTTCGTACAAAGGAGTGCAGCGATACGCCGAAGCTGCGCTTGTTTTTCGGCACCGCGGATGATACCAGGCTCATGATGGCCGGAAGTGATACCGCCGTCCAGGAAATGAAAAATACCGAGCCTATAAGCACCGCCCGCCAGTCGGGTATGAGTATGACCAACAGGTAGCCTATCATCGCGATAAGGGTAAAAATCTGCAACGACTTCTTGTGCCCTATACGGTCCACAAGCCATCCGCCTGGATAGGAATACAGGGCAGACAGGAGATTGTCCATCGAGTTAAGGAGGCCGACGGTCCATGCGCTTCCGCCCAGGGCAAGGAGGTACAACGGCAGGAAGCGCTCCGCCATTTTCTCGCCCATGCCGACAAATACGACCAAAAGCAGCATGACGCTCATGCTTCCGTTGCGTGCAAGTATGCCTTTTAGGTCAACGCGACGATTCATACTCTTTCCCCTATCATCTGCTACCTGACAGCGCTTATCGTATCATTCCGGGCAGCGCTGCTGCTACACCCGGGGAATAAACACCCAATCGCTTTTACTGCCAGCATGCATAGAAGTTTTTTGCTTG
>JAKQNL010000058.1 GCA_029565815.1 Spirochaetota bacterium
TGTGCCTATGCACAGTGTCCGTTCTGGGTTTGCGCCTGTACTGAAAGTCAACACAGATACAACAGTACTCACGCAAAGAACAAAGTACATCGTTGCGATTTCCGAGTCCTGACAGCCTACCGTTGCACGCGAAGCGCTCGCGCAGCAGCCATGGCGCAGGACCGATGAGCCTGGGGCGAAAGGCCCAGACTTCCCGTGTTTGGAAAGGAAAACAGACAATGAGTAAACTTGGCGTTCTATGCCTGGTGAATGGAGTCATTCGCCATGGTTAACGCAACTATCAACGGAAAACCCGTATCCGTTCCGGAAGGCACTACTGTCCTGGATGCTGCAAGAAAAATCAACGTACGTATTCCTACGTTGTGTTACAATCCCGATCTGCCACCTTGGTCGGCTTGCGGTTTGTGCATCGTAAAAATTATGGGTCGGCCCCGGCCTATTCGTGCATGCTCTCTTGCTTTAGAGGAGGGCATGAACATTACGACCCATGATGCAGATCTGGTTCAAACCAGAAAAACGATCATCGAGTTGATACTATCTTCGCATCCCGATGATTGCCTCCAGTGTCCCCGTAATCAAGCTTGTGAGCTTCAAACCTTGGCTGCCGAATTTGGTGTCCGCGAACAGCCTTATGCAAAACGTTTGCGGAATTTGCCCAATGATCGCTCCACTGGTTCACTTATTCTTGAACCGGAAAAGTGTGTGCGTTGTGGCCGCTGCGTAAAAGTGTGCCAGGAGATGCAAAATGTCTGGGCGATAGAATTCCTTGGAAGGGGTGAGAGCACGCGCATTGCACCTGCAGGAGATGTTGCTCTTGCAGATGGACCATGCATAAAGTGCGGCCAGTGCGCAGCACACTGCCCCGTTGGCGCAATTTACGAAAACGACCAAACCAAAGAAGTGTGGAACGCTCTAAGAAAAGGCGGCGCGGATGCAATGACTTGTGTGGTTCAGATCGCGCCGGCTGTTCGCGTCGCGCTGGGCGAGGAATTTGGCCTAGCTCCAGGTACTGTTATTACCAAAAAGATATACGCCGCGCTTCGTCGGCTTGGTTTTGATACAGTTTTCGATACCAACTTCTCCGCGGATCTTACCATCCTGGAGGAAGGTACAGAATTTGTAAAGCGTTTTTCCGATTACGCAAACGGAAAAAACAAAAGCCTGATGCCACTTATCACCTCGTGCTGCCCTGCTTGGGTGGACTACATGGAAAAGTACTACACGGATATGATTCCTAATTTTTCCACTGCTAAAAGCCCGCAGCAGATGATGGGCGCTATGATTAAAACCTACTGGGCGAAAAAGGCTAAAATAGATCCTGCTAGAATATTCTCGGTTTCCATCATGCCATGTACCGCCAAAAAATGGGAGAACGGCCGCAATGCGGATATGTACAGTTCTGGCCAGAAAGATGTCGATATTACCCTTACGACCCGGGAGCTTGCCCGCATGATCAAGCAGGCAGGTATCGATCTTATGAACTTGCCGGATGAGGAAGCTGACAGCCCTATGGGTCCTTATACCGGAGCTGGCACCATTTTTGGCGCTACTGGCGGCGTAATGGAAGCAGCTATTCGTTCGGCTTATTATTTTATAACCAAAGAAGATCTTAAGGAAGTAGCGTTTACTGGCGTTAGAGGCATTTCCGGTATAAAGGAAGCTCGTGTCAACATAAAGGGCACAGAGGTTAGAGTTGCGGTTGCACACCAAATGGGTAATATAGCTACGATACTGGACATGGTTCGCAAGGCACGGGATGAAGGTAAAGAAGCACCATGGCATTTTGTCGAGGTCATGGCGTGTCGGGGCGGATGCATAGGTGGAGGCGGCCAGCCCTATGGTGCTACCGATGAGATAAGGCAGAAACGCATGGCTGGAATTTACAGCGATGACGAAAAAAGTAGCTACCGCTGCTCACACCACAACCCATTCATAACGCAGGTATACCAGGAGTTTCTCGGGGAACCCAACAGCCACAAGGCACACGAATTGCTTCATACCACATATCAAAAACGGGAGACCTATAATAAATGAGGTTTTGAGGATCGAAGATTTATAGGCATAAGCCGGCTCAATACAATGAGTCGGCTTATGCTCTGTACTGCGTGTCCGCAGGAAAGCTTAAAAGTACGGTAAAGCCGTTTTCCCGAAGAAAAGACAATGTGCCATGCAGCTGATCCGCCATCGCGCGCATTAAAGTTAGGCCTAGGCCGTCGCTCTTTTGCTGTGGGAAGCCTGGGCC
>JAKQNL010000085.1 GCA_029565815.1 Spirochaetota bacterium
CACGTGCCATCTTCTGGCGCATCCAAGCTCAGGCGCGTTGCGCTAACCGTGCGCATTATATTTTCTTCCGGTTCGCTTGCCGGATCCCGGCTCCATGCGTATGCATAACCTAAAATGCCCGATGAGTCAGACGGCGCGTTCCAACGGAAGCTTGCCCTGGAAGCTCTGCTGGCCACTCCTGGAGTAAAGTCGCTTGCTGTTAGGTTTGGGGCGATGACGCTACTGTCTGGAGTTAATGCCTGCACCGATGTGGCGGTGCCGCTGCCAGATTGCCAAAATGCCCACAGCTGTTTGTTCGCATACAGCACCCGGACAAACGCGCCACCGGAGCCAGAACGCAACGAAAGATCCTCATCGTCCCAGAACAATCCGTCCAGCACCGCAGTAAATACGCGGCCGGAGCCACGGTTTTCCGACCAGCTTATGGCAGGAGCACCATCCAGCTCGTAAAGGCGCGGTTCGGAACAAGCCGCCTGACCGCTGGATACCCGCTGTAATGATTCGGTGTCTGGTACGAGCTCATCCGACAGCTGCATTGCGAACACCTGCTCGTTTTCTGAACCTACGCGGCGCTGCCAGGTAAGCCACAGCGCGCCGCCGATGCGCGAAAGGTGCGGCACCTGATTGTCTACTTCGTCGGCAGATGCAGGCGTGCGCGCGCGGCGTTCGGAATCCAGAAACGTGCTTATTCGCGCAGGGTAGCTCCAGCTTGCGCCGCCGTCGCTGGTAGAACGGGCGTATAGCTGGTAAGAGCCGCGCGTTCCGCCGGCGGTGGATTGAAACACAACCACGTCGCCTTGGCCGTATGGTGCAACGGTAGGCAAGAAGCTTAAGCGGAAGGTTTGCTCATCTTCCAGAAATACCCGGAATGGTGACCAGGTATAGCCGTCTTCGGAAACGGATAACAGCATGGAAAGTGAGCCTTCGCCGCCACGTGCTGCAAACAGGTACCATCCGCCGCCGGAGCGCGGAAATATGCGCGGCGCAACCAAGGGTTCCGGTAGCGCAATGGCAGCGCTTTGCGTAAAGCTATGCCCGGAGTTTTTGGACAAGTGGACTGTTATGGAAGCATCACCAGAAACGGCTGCAACGGCGATAGTTCCGTTTGTATCCGATGCGGCAGAGAACAGCACTGGAGCTGCGCCTTCGCCACGCCACGGCAAGGGGCCTATAAAGCGATCGGCGTTAGTCCATGTTCCGTCTGGCGCATAGGATGCTGCGGATATCCAGGCGGTTCCGCCTCCTGTGGCTGCAGCGCTTTCCTGCCAGATTGCAAGCACGTTCTGGCCCGATCGGAATGCCTGCGGATAGGCACCCTGGCCTTTAGACAAGCGTATGGGCTCTTCCCAATAAAAGTCGGGCAATGCGCGTACGGCCTGTGGCGCAAGGGCTGCGCAGGCCAAGCACAGGGCAGCCAAGGTGTAGTGTTTGAGTTTGGCTGGTGTTTTTTGCGCTTGCATCATTCGCTGTATCCCTGGGCTGCAAGGCGCTTGGCTAGATCTATCACTTTTTGCACCTTGCGTGCCTGTGCATATTTTGTAACAAGCTCAAGGTAGTTTCTAAACGCCGTAGGATAATCGCGCTTTGCGAATGCGTCCGCGGCCAGCGTGTAGATGGGTTCTGCAGCGGGTGGTAATACCAGTTCCGCGTCGCCTCCGGATGCGGTGGCTATGGCGTCTTTTAGGCGGGCAGCTTCCTCGTTGTTTGGATTGAGCTGCAAGGCCCGTATCAGATAGCCTTTTGCGATTTCATAGCGGCTGGAATCGCGCCTGTCAAAAATGGCTTTTGCGTCCGCGGTAAGTTTAGCCGATTCGTTGAGCGCTGCACGGTCTGGCGGCGGCAAGCGGAATCCGAGCTTTACCTCGGCCTGTTCGATAAGGGCTTTAAGCCCCCTGTATGCTGGGTCTACGCCTTCCAGGTCTTTTAGGGTTGCGTATGCCTCGCTCATGCCGGAACCGGATACGATGGACGCGCGGGCGCTTTCCATGCGGCTTGCAAACTCCCGGTTGTAGCGGGCCTGGTCTTCCAGTTTCAATATCATTAGTTCCAGAATGCCAGCTTCCTGGTTAAGGGGGAAGGCAAGTTTAACAAGCTCGATTTTTTCCCTGGATGCGCGTAGCTTTGCAAGAATATCCGTTTTGCTCGCGCGGCGGTCGGATAGGGACTTTGCTTCCTCGTAGTAGGTTCGTGCAAGCGATAAGAGCTGGCTCATTTCCGGATACAAGGGAGCTGTTACCGGAATATCACGTCCGGTTTTTACTGTAAGGGCCGTTTGCACTAGGCCCAGCCAAAACTCCACTTCCGGTTCGGCCACCGTGTTGGTGCTTGCCCAGCGGCCTCGTGCCTGCAACAGGTAGGACTCCGCTTCGTTAAACTGACCGCGCAGGTAATACTCTTTTCCCTGGGTTATAAGGCGGCGCGTCTCGGATACCACAAGGTCGTTTTGCGCTTTCAGTATGGATTTGCCCAGCTCGTCTAAGCTGCGGAACGCTTCTTGGCGCAGAACCGGGTCTTCCTCGTAGGATAGCGATACCAGGTAGCGTTCCGATGCCCGGTCCAGGCGCTCGCGGGCCGTGTCGAATCGGTTTTCCCGTAAGGCCCGCTGTGCATCGGCATAGCGTAGCGCGCCTTCCTGCCGCGCTGTTTCGGCCAGCCGCTTCTGTTCCCGTGCAGTACTTGCAAGCCGGCTCAGCTGGCCAGAACTGGATGCAGCCTGCGTGCTTAGGCTTTTTGCCCGCTCTATCCAACTTCCTAAGAAGCCTTGGGCAAACAAGGGTTCTGCGCTGTAGGAAGCTATGAATGCGGACAGCGAAGCTGCAAGGTTTTTGAATGCGTTCTCCGCTCCGGATAGCGATTCTAGCGCGCGAGTAGGATAGCGGGAAACCGCGCCAGGCAGGGCATCCGGGTACTGGGCTGGCAGCCCGTTCAGGTAGCTTTGCCCCTGGCTTATTGCGCTTTGAGCTGCTGTAAACGCAGACGCAAGCTGCTCGTATTCGAAGCCGGCCTGTGCGCTTATGATGCGGCTTTCCATTTCCTGGCTGCTAGCCAAGGCAGCGGCCAGGTGGCCGTCCAAAAATCCCTGCAGGTTATACGATCGCTCGGACGCATAGCCTATGCGGGTTCGTGCGGATAAAAGTTCAGCCTGCTCTCCGGATAGGGTAGAAAGCTTCTCCAGTACGGTGCGCAGCGATCGGACTTGGTTTCTGCTGTTTGTATATCCAGCCAGGGTGGCTGTCGGATTTGTTTGCGTGCTTCCGGAAGCCACGGTGGCTGTGTTGGCTGCGGCGCTGTCTGCAGCGGCCAGCTTTTGTCGGGTTTCGGCCAGCTGTGCCCATATGTTTGCAGCTTGTTGAATATGGCCAAACTCCAGCCAGGAGCCGCCCTTAGCCTGCAGTATGGCTTTGCCCAGGGTGCTTGCCTGGCCTTGCAGGTCGCTTGGAATGTAATACGACCATAGTGTTACCAGGGCTAGCCCTTCGGCCGCGACCGCAGCGCTTTGCTGAAAGCCAAGGGTAGCGTTTTGCCATTGTCCGCCTTCATAGGACTGCCGGGCAAGGCCGAGCGTACGGTCAAGATTCTGCTCGATAGCGCTTTGTGCTGATCCCAGGGCATAGGTCCACTGGGCGTCCAAAGCGCCTACTATGCCTTCTAGAGCTCCGCCCTTACTTCTACCCAGGACCAAGCGATACGCAAAAGGCAAAAACGAGCTTTCCGTTTCGTCGCCGGTAGCTTTTGTGTAGAGCGCGTAAAAACTTTCCAGACGCTTACCGGCTGCCATCGCGTCGCGTCGGTTTTTTGCAAAAGCGCTGGCTGCTTCCGTGCATCGATCCCAGGCCGTGGCCAAGCCGGCAGGTGCGGTGCCTGTCACCCAGTTTTTGTAAATCGCCGCAAGCGCGTCGAAGGCGGAAACCAGAACCGAACCGGATTTGGCATAGGCGTCCAGGGCAAGCGACAGGTTGTCTGCGGTGGAAAGGGCAGCGCTCCGTGTCATGGGATCCAGGCTTGCGGTCTCAAACTCTGGTCGGTACAAGCGGAAACCGGAAGCATAGGTTTTTGCAGCCCCGGAAAAATCCCGTTCGCCTATGCGGCGCGAGCCTTCCAGCATGATGCGCTCGAACTCGGCACGGTTGTAGGAAAACAGCGACAGGTCTTTGGTAGACGCCAAAAACGCACTAATAGCCGAGCTTGGGTTGCGTTCAAGGGCCTCCAGCTGGGCTATCATGGACAGCTTGCGCTCTTCGTCGCTTGGATTGCCTACTATGGTGTCGATGAGGAGGGCTGCAGCGCTGTTGTATGCGTCGCGAATTTCCTTGATGCGGCGTATGCGTTTTTGGCCTTCATCAAAGCGGTCCGGGTTTGCCTTCATGAAATCTGTCAGGTATATGATGGCTTCGTCGTACTTTTGCTCCGCGATCAGGCGGTCTGCCGTATGCAGGGGGTCTTCGCGACCACCCATAGCGTGGGCGGCAGTCCCTAGGGTGAGGAAAATGGCTATAGCTAGAAGCACAGTACGCACGCGGATGCTTATACCTCTTCCCTGTCATTGTCGGCGCTTTAAGCGCTTAACTGATACCCAACAAGCAGCCTGCCACATCCGGCACAGCTTGCTTCCTTCTTTATAGAAATTATCGCGCTCATACGGTATATTCAAAGGCACGATGAAGCGGCCCCTGGTTCTTGCGTTCGCCCTAGCCATCTCCGGAGCCGCGGCGGCCCACGCTCAGCAAGCCTATCCTTCATTATATGAACTTATGTACAACCTGTTCAGCCCCAGCCCAAACGAAGGCCTTACCACCTTCCTGTCCGCGCTGGTTCCCATGGGCGGCCAGGCGGAAAGCATGGGTAGCGCATATACCGCGGTAGCCACGGATGCGTCGTTTTT
>JAKQNL010000097.1 GCA_029565815.1 Spirochaetota bacterium
CAAGCTTCAGATAACCATATTTAACAAAGAATCCGAATACGAAAAAATGAAGGAAGCGTTCGACGAAAAAAAGAGCGCGGACCTAAAAAAACGCAGCTTGCAGGATTTCTACAAGGATTTGCCCGACGGCGAGGGCAACACCGAGCTTGGCCTGTACTACCTGTCGTACCTGTCCGAGGCTTGCGATAAGGTAAACGTGAAATTCGAATCCATGGTAAACCAGATGTCCTCTTCCGACCTGACCGTCATCAGCCTTGTTATCAGTTTATAACTATTCTTCTCTTCAAACACTTTTCACAGCTCTTGCTTTGCATGCGAAATTTCCATGCCCCTTTGTTGCGGTTTATTGACACTGTATGCAGTTTCCTGTATTTTTGACAGTTGATTGGAGGATCGAAAGCACATGGCAAAGACCAAGTATGTATACTATTTCGGCGACGGCAAAGCTGAAGGCGACGCGAAGATGAAAGAGGTTCTTGGCGGCAAAGGCGCAAACCTCGCAGAGATGACCAACCTCGGCATTCCGGTTCCCCCCGGGTTCACCCTTTCCACCGACGTGTGCGCGGCTTTTTACGAAAACAAGCGCCGCTATCCCGACGGCCTTGAATCAGAAGTTGCAGAGCACCTTGCCCGCTTGGAAAAATCCATGGGCAAAAAACTTGGCGACCCCGTCGATCCCCTCTTGGTTTCCGTCCGATCCGGCGCAAGCGTTTCCATGCCCGGCATGATGGACACCATCCTCAATCTGGGCCTCAACGACAAGGCTGTCGAAGCCATAGCAAAAAATACCGGCAACGCTCGCTTTGCCTGGGACTCCTACCGTCGCTTCATCCAGATGTACGGCGACGTGGTGCTGCTCGTTCCCCACGACGATTTCGAACACGCCCTGGCAACGCTCAAGAAGGCGCGCAAGGTGGAGCTCGATACCGGCCTGTCCGACGACGATCTTAAAAAACTCGTGGAAACGTACAAGGCTATTGTAAAGAAACACACCAAAAAAGATTTCCCGCAGAATCCAAAGGAACAGCTGTGGGGCGCGATGGGCGCCGTGTTCGGTTCCTGGATGAACGAGCGGGCCATCAAGTACCGCGAGCTGTACAACTACAAGAACCTCAAGGGCACCGCGGTAAACATCCAGTCCATGGTGTTCGGCAACTTCGGCGACGATTCGGGTACCGGCGTCTGTTTCAGCCGCGACCCGTCCACCGGCAAGAACGAGTTCTACGGCGAATACCTGATGAACGCACAGGGCGAGGACGTGGTTGCTGGCATCCGCACCCCGGAAAAAATCGCCACCCTGTCCAAGCGCAACGCTGCTGTGTACAAGGAACTGGTAGCCATCAAGGATCGCCTTGAGAAACATTTCCGCGACATGCAGGATATGGAGTTTACCGTTCAGCAGGGCAAGCTGTTCATACTACAAACCCGTAACGGCAAGCGCACCGGCGCCGCGGCTGTCAAAATGGCCGTGGACATGGTCGCTGAAAAACTTATCACCAGGGAAGAAGCCATCCAGCGCGTAGCTCCTGAACAGATCGACCAGATGCTGCACCCGGCTATCGACCCAAAAGCCGCCAAGGCCGCCAAGGTTTTGGCAAAAGGCCTGAACGCTTCTCCCGGAGCGGCATGCGGCCAGGTGGTATTTAGCGCGGCCGACGCCGAGACCTGGTCGAAATCCGGCAAGAAAGTGCTCCTGGTACGCAAAGACACCAGCCCGGAAGACATAGGCGGCATGGTGGTATCCGAAGGCATACTGACAGCGACCGGCGGCATGACCAGCCACGCGGCCGTCGTTGCACGCGGCATGGGCACCCCCTGTGTATCAGGCGCAAATGCCCTATCCATCACCGGCAAGCTGGCGACCATAAGCGGCGTCAAGTTCAAGGAAGGCGACTGGATGACCATAGACGGTTCCACCGGCGCCATCTACCAGGGACAGCTTGCATTGCAGGAAGCAAAAATCGGCAAGGAGCTGGAAACCTTCCTGTCCTGGTGCGACGAAATACGCGAAGCTTCCGTCCGCGGCGGCATCAAGGGCTTTGGCGTGCGCACCAACGCGGACACCCCGGCAGACGCAAAGCGCGCCTTCGTTTTCGGCGCTCAGGGCATAGGCCTGTGCCGTACCGAGCACATGTTCTTCGACAAGGAAAAGCTCATCCACTTCCGCGCCATGATAGTCGCGGACAACGAAAAGCAGCGCAAGGAAGCCCTTAAAAAAATACTGCCCCTGCAGAAAAAAGATTTCCTTGGCATCTTCAAGGCAATGGAAGGCAAGCCGGTTACCATACGCCTTCTGGACCCGCCCCTTCACGAGTTTGTACCGCACACCAAAAACGAAACCGAGGAATTGGCCAAGCACCTGGGCGTAAAAGCCAAGGACCTTATGCCAAAGATCGATCGCCTCCACGAGTCCAACCCGATGCTTGGTCACCGCGGTTGCCGCCTGGCCGTTACCTACCCGGAGATTTACGACACCCAGGTGGAAGCCATCATGCAGGCTGCCATCGAGTGCGCCAAAAAGAAGATTCCTGTTAGCCCGGAAATCATGATTCCGCTCATCAGCGATCCGAAAGAGCTGGCAGTGCTGCGCGAGCGGACCCAGAAAATCGTGAACGAGTATCTGGAAAAAGCAGGCAGTGCGGTCAAGGTGCTCATCGGCACCATGATCGAAGTGCCGCGCGCTGCCATTCTTGCAGCAGAGGTAGCCAAGAGCGCCGATTTCTTCAGCTACGGCACCAATGACCTTACCCAGATGACCTATGCATTCAGCCGGGACGATGCAGGATCCTTCCTGCCTACATACCTGGAGCAGGGCATACTGCCAAACAACCCGACCGAAACCATAGACGAGGACGGCGTTGGCTTCCTCATGAAGCACGCTTCCCAAGAAGGCCGCAAGACCAAGGCAGATCTTAAGCTCGGCATCTGTGGCGAACAGGGCGGCGATCCGGCCACTATAGATTTCTGCTACCGCATAGGGCTTAACTACGTTTCCTGCTCCCCCTTCCGCGTGCCCATAGCGCGGCTTGCAGGCGCGAAAGCCGTCATCCGCAACAGCAAGAAGTAATGGTTTTATAGCTTATTGAGCCGGCGTCCCATTGCGGGGCGCCGGTTTTTTTTCTATGCGCTGGGAGGGTTATAGTGGATCTTCGCGCGGTACTATCGGTGCTCGAAACCGAATACGGACCTGTTGGCTGGTGGCCGCTACCGTCCAGGGCTGGCACGGAAGGCCGCAACGCCAACGGTTACCGCAATGGACCTTCGCTTCCCATAGGCAGGCTATCGAAAGACAAAGCCGCCCGTTTTGAGATAGCCGCAGGAGCCGTGCTTGCCCAAAACACCGCCTGGCGTGGTGCAAGCGCAGCTGTTGCCACTCTTGCGCGCAATGGCCTCTTGGATCCACAAGCCATGCTAGCTTGCCCACAAGAACAACTATCGGAATTGATCGCACAAGCTGGTACCTATAGGCGTAAGGCTCTGTACCTGAAAACGCTTTCTGCCAACTGGGAAGCCTTGGACAAAAGCGGCACACGGGAAGAACTGTTGGCGCTTTCCGGTATAGGGCCTGAAACCGCAGACTGTATCCTGTGTTACGCATGGGCAGAGTCCAATTTTGTGGCGGATGCCTATGCCCGTAGGATTGTATCACGCATGGGCTTTGTTCCCGATTCGTTTGGCTACGAGGCTACCCGAGCCTGGGCGGAAAAGGCCTTGCCCAAAGACCCAAACTACCTAGCCGAAGCGCATGCACTACTAGTGGAACACGCAAAGCGTAGCTGCACAGCAAAGCCGCGCTGCGATCACTGCGTTGTATCCTCTTCCTGCGGGCTTTGTAACAAAATGGTAACCGGGCCGTCGTTGATGTAGGCCACATCCATGTGCGCGCCGAACACGCCGGACTGAACCTGGATGCCAAGCGCGCACATGTGCCGCATGAAATATTCGTACAGGTTTTCTGCACGCTGCGGACTAGCGGCATCGTTGTAGGAAGGCCTACGGCCCTTACGCGCATCGGCTAGGAGCGTAAATTGGGACACAACGAGTATCCCGCCGCCACAGTCTTGTACCGACAGGTTCATTTTCCCGTTTTCGTCTTCAAATATGCGTAGGCCCATTATTTTTTCGGCAAGCCACGCTGCATCCTGTTCGCTGTCACCCTTGGCAACGCCCAGGTACACAAGGAGGCCCGACTGGATAGCGCCGCTTACTGTACCATCAACCCGAACCGACGCGTCCCGCACCCTCTGCACCACCACCTTCATGCATAGTCCTTATTAAAGAGCTACAATATAAAAACGATGTTTTCGCACGAAAACATAAGGGA
>JAKQNL010000099.1 GCA_029565815.1 Spirochaetota bacterium
TTTGCAGCCCTGTGCGCCGCCATGGCCATATACACAAGCGGTTACCTGTTCGAGCTGTCATCGGACAACATCCAGGAACTGTACCTGGCGCTTGCCTACGAATACTTAGGATTAGCTTTCCTGCCTTCACTGTGGATACTGCTTGCGCGGGAGTTCTCCGGTAAAACAACGCCTTGGCCCCTGCGCGCGCTCCTGTTCGGCATAAGCAGCATAACTCTAGTGCTGGCCGCTACCGTCAGCAAGCACCAGCTGTATTACAAAGATCTGCGGGTGTACAGCCATGCCGGCATGGCCATTGTTTCGTTTGGCAGGGCTCCCTGGTACTGGGTGCAAACCATATTCTTGAATCTTTCGTTCTTGTACGGATTCGCAGTATTCCTCAAAGAAGTGCTTGGCCGCCAACATACACGGAAACGCCAAGCCATAATGATGCTCGCAGGCAGCGTTGCTCCGTGGATTGCGTATATCGCCTATCTGAGCGGAGCGGTGCCCTACGGCCTGGAACCCGGTTCGCTTGCCCTATCCATTTCCGCTCCCTTTTTCGCCTACGGCTTTTTCCGCTACCGCCTATTCGAGCTTGCGCCGCTTGCCCGCGACGCTGTGTTCGAGCAGATGAAAGACGCCGTGGTGGTTGTGGACGAAGAAGGCAGGATAGCAGACCTTAATGAATCGGCCACAGCGCTACCGGGGCTTAAGCGGAAGCTGGCCGAAACCGGTGTATCTATAGAAGACGCGCTTGCGCAAAACAGCACCATACTGTCGGCCTACAAAGGACAAGGCAGCTGCCTTGCTATTCCTATAACGATACGCGGCGAGCTGAGGCGATTTGATCTGAATGTATCGAGCCTGGTGGACAAGCGCGGCCGGCGCAGGGGAGAAGCCCTGGTATTTACCGACGCAACCGACAGAGCCGCACTTGCGGATCAGCTAACCTTACTGGCCAACACCGACGAGCTAACCGGCCTTCTGTCGCGGCGGCACTTTCTGGAAATGGCAAAAACGGAACTTGGCCGAGCTATCCGGTACAAAAGGCCCATAGCCATGGGCATCATGGACATGGACAAATTCAAGCGCATCAATGACAACTTTGGCCACCAAGCAGGCGATAAAGCTCTCAAGCTCTTTGCGCATATTGCCGGCACCTGCCTGCGTTCCTGCGACCTTTTAGGCCGCATAGGCGGCGACGAGTTTGCATTCATCTTCCCCGAAACCGACGAGCTTGGAGCCAAGGCTGCCATGGAAAAACTGCAAGCCCGCGTAGCCCAGGGCAAGCTGATTTTTGATGGCACCGAGGTATTTCTATCCGCAAGCTCAGGCTGGGCAAGCAGTCCGGGACCGGAACACCCGCCCCTGGACGAGCTCTTTGCCCGCGCCGACAAGGTGTTGTACCAGAACAAACAGGCCAATTAAATTCCGCAGGTACGCAAAGAAACAAACCAATAGAGAAGCTTCACGGCTGTCCTATTGATCGAAACGGTGCCGCTCCTCGAACTTGCTTCCGAAAGCAAGCACCATTTCCCGTTCCGTCAGGTTGCAGACTACAGAAAACTGGGTATGAGGCGTCTGGGCTGTGGTTTTAAGCAGCATAAAGCCCACATCCTCATCCATAGTTTCTGGATGCGAGATGAGGAATTCTTTTGCGCTCGTATAACGGGCACAGGAAGTATAAGCGCTCTCTTCGGCTTCCCATTGAACAAAATTGCTTACCGCCTGCCAGGAGCCGCTGCGTCTTGTTATGCGCATAGCCCCGTTTACCCATGCGGCTACGGCCGAGTCGCCCGTGGCGTCCGCTATGAGCATCTGAAGCGAATTGCCTTCGTCTATAAGCATATCGTAGCTGTCCAAGAGGGCTAGGGCTTCTGGGACAGTAGCGGCTTTGTCCAGCATGAGCCGTATCGCGACCGACCAGATTATATCAGGTTTGTCGAGAGACTGGCTTGCCCGGTGTTGGTCGACAGAGTAAGTGGAAACCGCAAGACCTTGGGAGTTCATACCGGCAAGGGGGAAGAAGGCTGATGCCAAGAGCAAACGCCTGCCGTATGTGCTTTCCATATTCGCTTCGGATATATCAACCACGCTTATGGAGCTATAGTCCGAAGCGGGATAGGTTCTTAAAACGAGATAATCGCCCTTTTCCCAGTCTTCGTTGTGGCCGAAAAAAGCTTTTCCGTCTTTTCCCTCTGCGGTGAATCCAGTGCATGCCTTGCCATCAGGAAGCAGGTCTTCAGCCCTCGTAATGCTGAGGCTGAATAGGCCTTCCACATGGGCGCTTACTTCGTCACTACTGCTTACCCCGCCCGCAAGCAGGTCATCTAAACGGTAGTCGCCTGGATAGTTCCATGAATAAGCCGGATACGGGTCTATCTTTTTTATGGACGCAAGGCTTGTGTCGACTGGATTCTGTGTATTGCTCAGGCAGGAAGCGAGGGCAAGAACGAATAGCAGTAATCCAAGTGTTTTGTTGTAATAGCGCTTCATGGCACATCCTTGTGCGGTGTTTCTTATTGTGTAGGGACAGTCACCTATCTTAGGAACTCAAATCCACGTATACATGGGGGACTTCTCAACATTGAAGTTTTAAGAAGTCCCCTTTATGTTACTCTTTTTTCTTGTGGTCCACCAAGCCGGGTTTTTCCGGCCTGGTCATGCTTTCCAAAGCGGCTGCAACCATATCGTTACGCGCGCTGGCCACGGCGTTCGGGTGGATAGCGGATATAGGCTCCCGGTCGCCGCCTGCGCCGGTGACCACGGACACATGCTGGGCCGGGTAATTGCTTAGGGTTGCGGCAAACGGCCCAAACAACTG
>JAKQNL010000104.1 GCA_029565815.1 Spirochaetota bacterium
GGCGCAGTGCGCCGCCGCTGCTGGATTGTCCCACACAGACGGTTAGATACCGGCTTTGGTCCCCCGTACGGGGCGGCCCCGGCGTTTCATGGCCCGTGTTAGGCGGCCAGAACGTCTGGTCATAATATACCGCTGTACAAGCGTGGGGGCAACGACGGAAGCTGATTTTTCTAGAGCGCTACTACTATATGTAAGCGAGTCGGTTTTGCCCCTAGCTGGGTGTCCGATATAAACAGCTAAACACTTGTATAGCCCCTTGCCCATTGCGGGGCCGGGGAGTATTCTCTGTGCTACCATGGATAAGCTCATCATTAAGGGTGCCCGAGAGCACAACCTCAAGAACATCGACCTGGAACTGCCGCGCGATAAGCTCATCGTCGTTTCCGGACTTTCGGGTTCTGGAAAAAGCTCGCTTGCCTTCGATACCATTTTTGCAGAGGGGCAGCGCCGCTACGTGGAATCGTTGTCGGCCTATGCGCGGCAGTTTTTGGGACAGATGAACAAGCCCGATGTTGACCTTATCGAGGGCCTGTCGCCGGCCATAGCCATCGAGCAGAAAACCACGCACCGGAATCCGCGCTCTACGGTTGGCACGGTTACCGAGCTGTTCGACTTTTTCCGCCTTCTGTATGCGCGCATAGGAACGCCTCACTGCCCGCAGTGTGGCCGAGAAATACGTGAGCAGGGCATAGACCAGATTCTAGATACCGTCATGTCTTGGAAAAAGGGTAGTAAGCTCCAATTGCTTGCGCCTATTGTTCGTGGCAAAAAGGGCGAACATGTAAAGCTTTTGGACGACGCGCGTAAACAGGGTTTCCAGCGGGCGCGCGTGGACGGCCAGATGGTTTTGCTCGAGGACGAAATAACGCTCGATAAGCAAAAAAAGCACAATGTGGATGTGGTGGTGGACCGCATAGCATTAAGCGAGGATTCCCGCCGCCGGGTGGCCGATGCCATGGAAACGGCGCTGAGCTTGGGCGACGGTTTGGCCATCGTTCTCAAAGACGATGGCGGTACGATTTCGGAAGAGTTTTTTAGCCAGCGGGGCGCGTGCCCCGATTGCGCCATCAGCCTGCCTGCGATGGAGCCGAGGTTATTCAGTTTTAACACCCCGCACGGCGCATGCCCCGCGTGCACCGGCCTTGGCGTCAACCTGGAGTTCGATCCGGATCTACTCATACCCGACAAGAGCCTGTCGTTCAACGAGGGCGGCTGCATTCCGTACAACCCGGATGCCGCATGGTTCCGCTCGCGCTTTGAGGCATTGGCAAAGCACTACAAGTTTAGCCTGGATACGCCCTTTGGGCAGCTGCCTGCAAAGGTGATGAAAGTAATACTGAACGGCGGCGACGAGGCCATCAAGGTGCGCTACGACAATGCAAAGGGCACCGGCCACTTCGAGTACGAGGCTCCGTTTAAGGGCATACTCCTTGAGCTTAAAAAGCGCTATCAGGAAACGACCAGCGATGGCATAAAAACCTGGCTTGAGCGCTTCATGACCGAAAAACCCTGCGAAGTCTGCAAGGGAAAGCGTCTTAGGCCGGAAGCCCTGGCAGTAACGCTTGGCGGCTTAAACATACACGAATTGAGCGCAAAATCGGTGGAGGACAGCCTGGCTTTTCTGGCTAAGCTTTCCTTAAGCGACACCCAAAAGCAAATAAGCAAGCAGATCATGAAAGAGGTAACCAGCCGCCTTAGCTTTTTGCGCAATGTCGGCCTTGAATACCTAACCCTTGAGCGGCGTGCCGGCACCCTGTCCGGCGGCGAGTCCCAGCGTATACGGCTTGCAACGCAGATAGGTTCAAGCCTGGTGGGCGTACTCTACATACTGGACGAGCCGTCCATCGGCCTGCACCAGCGGGACAACCAGCGCCTTATCGACACGCTTACCTACCTGCGCGATATAGGCAACACGCTTATCGTGGTGGAACACGACGAGCAAACCCTGCGCACGGCCGACTACATTGTGGATTTAGGTCCAGGGGCGGGCGTTCACGGCGGACATGTGGTAGCGCAGGGAACACCAGCCGAGGTGATGAAAAATAAAAAAAGCATAACCGGCCGCTACCTGACCGGCGACTTGCTGATACCGGTTCCAAAAACCAGGCGCGATGGAAACGGTAACGCATTAACCATACGGGGCTGCCGCGAACACAACCTCAAGAACATCGATGTGAGTATCCAACTGGGCGGCTTTACCGTCATCACCGGCGTGTCCGGTTCGGGCAAAAGCACCCTGCTTACGGACCTTTTGTATCCGGTCATATCCAACCGCGTCATGCGTACCGCGTGGAAAGAGGGCGACTACGACAGCATCGACGGCCTTACAGCTGTCGACA